>JACPFR010000019.1 GCA_016182905.1 Elusimicrobiota bacterium | reverse complement strand
TGGACGTCCAAACCGACTACTGTGGTAGAATGACTCATAGAGCCGTACACCTCCGTGTTGTATGCGGATAGGCTTCTTCCGAAGCAACCCGCGCATTCTACAACGACGGGATCAGGTGTACGGCTCGTCCATCTTATCTAGCCGCTGACGGACTTCCGCTGAGGCGGCTGTGTCCGGCCGCTCGCGGCCGGACCTAGAAGCCGGCGAAGACGGCGGCCGCGCTCGGCGTAGTCGGCGCCGGCGCCCGGCTCGGGTCGCGGTTCAGGTCGGGGAACGGATAGCGGAACGGGTACGGATGCGGGAAGCGCATCGGGTACGGAAGGTCCCAGGAGGAGTGGATGTCTTCCCGCGTGACCGCCTTGAAGGCGCCGTTCGCCGAGCAGAGGACGGCCGGGTTGTCGGTCACCCCGTTCGAGGCCTTCAGGCAGTCGATCGGCGAGGCGTCCGTCGCGCCCGAGCACAGCAGCGCGGGGTACTGCGTCAGGCCCTTCGCCGCCTTGAAGCAGTCGACGGGGGCGTTCGAGTTCGCGCCGGCGCACAGCAGCGCCGGATAATCCGTCAGGCCCTTGGCCGCGGCGAAGCAGGCGACCGGCGCGTCGGACTCCGCGCCCGCGCACAGCATCGCCGGGAAGTTCGTCACCGCTTTGGCGGCGGCGAAGCAGGCGAGCGGCGCGTTCGACCGCGCCCCCGAGCAGAGCAAGGCGGGATAGCCGGTGACGTTCTTCGCCGAGGCGAAGCAGATCGCCGGAGCGTGGGACTCCGCCCGCGCGCACAGCAGCGCGGGGAAGTTCGTGATCCGGCTCGCGGCCTTCCAGCAGTCCACGGGCGCGTTCGACGCGGCGCCCGAGCACAGCAAGGCGGGGTAGTCGGTGACCTTCTTGGCCTCGGGGAAGCAGGCGGCCGGAGCGTCCGTCGCCGCGCCGGCGCAGAGCAGCGGCGGATAGCTCGTCAGCGGCTTGGCCGCCGCGTAGCAGTCGATCGGGCCGGGGGCGGCTTGCGCGGCCGGCGACAGCAAGGCAAGGACGACGAGAACCGTTTTCATCTCTCCTCCGAGCGTCTGCACGAGCTGAGCCGAGTATACCGATTTCGGCGCGGAACGCACGTCCGGATAATGCCGTTTTATGAGACTATTTTTTGACGCGAATGATAGAATCCCGCATGCGCGTGTTTCTGGCCGTTTTGTTTCTCGCGTCCACGGCGTCCGCGGCGAACCCCGCCGCGTTGTTCGACGCGCACGGCTGCCGCGCCTGCCACAAGATCGGCCCTCGCGGGGGGAACTCCGGCCCGGACCTGACTCTCGTCGGGCACCGCCGGCCGAGAGTCTGGCTCGAGAAATGGCTCGCGAGCCCGCGCGCGTACAAGCACGACACAGAGATGCCGGAGCAGGGCCTGAGCGCCTCCGGCCGCGCCGCTTTGGCCGATTTCCTCTCCGCGCAGAAGGGCCAGGCTTGGGGGGATTCCCGCCCGTGGGCGTCCGGCGGCGACGGCCGCGGGATCTACGTGCGCGCCGGCTGCGTCGCCTGCCACGGGACCGCGGGCCGCGGCGGGCACCCGAACCCGGGCGCGCACGGGGGCGTCATCCCGGCGCTGGCTCCGCTGATGGGCACTTATAAGAAGGACGAGCTCATCGTGAAGATCAAGCGCGGCGTGGTGCCCGAGATCCACGGCGGGCCTCCCGCGGAAGTGAACATGCCGGGCTGGGACGGCGTCCTCGACGCGGCCGAGCTGAGCGCCCTGGCGGACTACCTCTTGTCGTTGGCGAAGACCGATCCCAAGGACGAATTCTAGACCATGAGCGACCTCCAAGAGTGGCTGAGCCTGATCCTGCGCTGGACCCACGCGATCACCGGGATCATGTGGATCGGCCAGACCTACCTGTTCAACTGGATGGAGAAGGCCTTCGATCCGCCGCCCAAGGCCGCCGACAAGCCGAACATCTCCGGCGAGCTGTGGATGGTGCACGGCGGCGGCTTCTATCTCGTCGAGAAGCAGAAGTGGCCCGAGGACATGCCGCGCGTCCTGCACTGGTTCAAGTGGGAGGCGATGCTGACCTGGCTGTCCGGGTTCCTCCTGCTGTCCTTGACCTACTGGGCGGGAGCGTCATTGCTCGATTACGGCTCCGAGCTGCCCCGCTGGCAGGGCATACTCGTCTCGGCCGGGGCGTTGACGGGCGCCGTCGGGGCCTATCGGTTGATCTGGAAGACGCCGTTCGGCCGCACCGAGATCGGCGGGGGGCTCGTCTGGTACCTGTTCCTCGCGGCCTCGGGTTGGGCGCTGCTGAACGTCCTCAGCGACCGCGCCGCCTACCTCCATGTGGGCGCGATGATGGGCACGGTCATGATGACGAACGTCTGGATGACCATCATCCCGAACCAGAAGAAGATCATGGCGATCTCCGAGGCGAACGGCGAGCCCCGCCCGGAGCTCTCGCTCGAGGCCAAGCGCTGCTCGAAGCACAACACCTTGATGTCGATGCCGCTGCTCTTCCTCATGCTGAGCAACCACTATCCGTCGATCACCTTCGGGGGCGCGCATCCCCTGCTCCTGCTCGCCGTCCTGCTCCCGCTGGGCGCCTGGGTCGCCCATCTGATCCGCGAGCACGCATGACCGAGGCCGCCTCCCTCAGGTGTCCCTCGTGCGGCGCCCCGGTCGCCCCGGAGGCGCCGATGTGCGGGCATTGCCGCGCCGCCCTGCATCCCATCCGATGCCCGTGGTGCTTCGATTGGACTTTCAAGGAGGCTCGCGACTGCGCGCGCTGCGGCTCCCGCGCCGAGGCGCCGGACCTCGAGGCGGCCTGCCCGTCCTGCCGCGAGCCGCTGTCCTCCCGTTCGCTGGGGAACGCGAGGCTGTCCGGTTGCGCGCGGTGCGGAGGCGTGTGGACCGATCCCGCATCGTTCCGCGCGATCTGCGAGGAACGCGAGGTCCAAGCGGCGTATCTCGGCGAGGGCTCGGTCCTGAGGGCTCCGACGGCGTCCGACCCCCTGTCGTCGCCCATCGTCTATCGACCTTGTCCGGTCTGCGCCGAGCTCATGAACCGCTTCAACTTCGCCGGCTGCTCGGGCGTGATCCTCGACGCCTGCAAGCCCCATGGGGTCTGGTTCGATCTCGACGAGATTCGCCGCATCGCGGCGTTCATCCGAGGCGGCGGCCTGGACGTGGCGCGCGGCAAGGAGAAGCGCAGGCTCGAGCTCGAGCGCCGGCGGCTCGAACAGGCGGAGACCGGCCCTGAAAGCTGGCGGGGCGGCCTCGCGCAGCCGCTGCCGGATTCCATCGTCGCCTCGCGCGGCCTCCTGCGCTTCCTTCTCGGCCGATGAGGCCGTCGAAACCGGGCCTTGCGCAACGGCGGCGCACCCTCTATCCTTAGCGGGTACCAGGAGAATCCCGCCCATGAATTCCGTCCGACTCGCTCTCGCCGCGCTGATGCTTTTCTCGTCCGCTCCGCTGCCCGCCCAGGTGCTCGCCTCCCCGGAAACGGCCAAGGCGGCGAAAGCGGCCAAGGCTCCGCGCCGGTCCGAGCCCGTCGCGCCGGCCGGCGCGGGAGCCTCCTCCGCCGATCCGCTGATCGCCGCGGCCGCGGCCCCCTCGAGCCCGTCCGGCGGCGCGGGGACGCTGGTGACGGTGTCCAACGGCGGAGGCTCGAGCTCGATCCTGCCGGCGATCCCGGGCGCGCCGACCGAGGAGCGCATCCAGCTCGATAAGATCACGACCGTCAACACGATCAGGCAGCAGGAGTTCCTGCAGCGGATGCGCGCGCTGACCGAGGAGCGGGACGAGGCCGTCCTTCGCAACACCCTCCTGGCGGAGAAGCTCCGCGCCGAGTTCGCCCCGGTCGAGCACGAGCAGAAGACGCTCCAGCTCAAGGGCCAGATCGAGGAGGAGAAGTTCATCCGGAGCGCGGCCGAGCTGCGCCACCAGCGCGACAAGGCGCGCCTCGAGAACGAGCTCGCGCGCGAGAAGCTCAACGCCGAGCTGATCAAGGCGGACGCGGAGAAGCTTCGTCGCGATCTCATCGTGCAGGACCTCGACTTCCAGGCGCGCAAGCTCCGCCAGGAGGCGGACCTCGCCGACAACAAGACCGTGTCGATCAAGGCGGACCTGGAGCTGCGCGAGAAGAAGGAGGTCTGGCGGAAGCAGGCCAACCGGGAGCCCGATTACGTGAAGGAGCCGTTCAAGAACGGCGTCCTGACGATCAGCGACCGCCGCATCTCCATCGAGGGACCGATCGTCTACGGCACGGCGGACTTCGTGACGGAGCGCATCCACTACTTCAACAACAAGTCCGAGGAGTTCCCGATCTTCCTCGTCATCGACCGCAGCCCCGGCGGCTCGGTGATGGAGGGCTACCGCATCCTCAAGGCGATGCAGGCGAGCAAGGCGCCCGTCCACGTCGTCGTGAAGTCCTACGCGGCCAGCATGGCGGCGACGATCGCGACGCTCGCCCCGCACTCGTACGCCTACCCGAACGCCGTCATCCTGCATCATCAGGCGTGGGGCGTCTCGTTCGGCAACCCCACCCAGCAGAAGCAGCAGCTCGACATCATGAAGGAATGGGACCGCCGGCTTCGCGAGCCGATCGCGCGGAAGATGGGCACGGGCCTCGACAAGTTCACGGCCGAGATGTACAAGCGGAACGTGGACGGCGACTGGGAGGAGTTCGCGGACGCCGCGGTCAAGCTCAAGTGGATCGACCACGTCGTGCACGAGATCCGCGAGACCGGCATCGTCAAGGAGCCCGAGACCAAGCGCGACGAGAAGCCCAAGCTCCCCTTCGGCCTGGCCGAGGAGTCGGACCCGAAAGGCGACCGCTTCGTGCGCCTGCCGCGCCTGCAGCACTCGGACGCCTACTTCCTGTACAACCGCGACGGCTACTACCGCTGATGGACCTCAAGTCCGTCCTCATGCCGGGCGAGGGTTCCCTGCCGACGCTCGAGCAGGGCCTCTCGACGGGGACGGTCGCCGGTCCCGCTCTGCCGACGATCGCCGCCGACCCGATGACCTACGCCAAGCTCGGCGGGAGCACGGTCATGGGCCTGGCCGGGATGTTCTACCTCGGCTACGGCCGCAGGCACAACGACGCCCGCAAGATGATCATCGGCGCGGCGCTCACCTTCGGCAGCATCCTTTTCTTCTAACGGCCCCCGGCCGCCGCGGCCGGCAGGGCGACGCTGAAGGCCGACCCGCGCGCGAGGCGGCTGCGCGCCGACACGCGTCCCCCGTAGGCCCCGACGAGCTTCTTGACCAGGTGCAGTCCGAGGCCGGGGCTGCCCGACTGCGCGCCCTTCGCGACGCGGAAGAAGCGGTCGAAGACGCGCGGCAGCTCGGCGCGCGGGATGCCGATGCCGCTGTCCTCGACGACGATGACCGCCCCGCCCTTCGAGCCCCGCGCCTTGACCTTCACCCAGCCGCCGGGCGGGGTGAACTTGACCGCGTTGTCGATCAGATGTCCCAGCGCCTGGCCCAGGTGCGCCTGGTTCATCTTCACGCGCAGCCCGCGCGGGACCGACACGGCGATGGCGAGGCCTTTGCGCGCGGCCCGCGGCAGGATCTTCCTCACCCGGTCGCGCGCGACGGCGTTGAGGTCGACCGTGCCGGGCCGGAGCGGGGCGGAACCCTCCAAAGCCGACAAAGTGAGGAGGTCCCCGAGCATCGCGTCGAGGCGGTCGGCGTTGGACTCGATGATGTCCAGGAACGCGGCGCGGTCCTCGGGGTTCCTCCAGGCGCCCTCCCGGAGCGTCTGCGTGAAGCCCTTGATCGCGGCGACGGGCGTGCGGAACTCGTGCGAGACGTTGGCGACGAACTCGCGCTCCGCCCGCTCCTTGGCGACCGCGAGGTCCTCGGCGCGCTTGCGCTTGGTCACGTCCACGGCGATGATGACGACGCCGATGATCGCTCCCTTCTCGTTGCGGTACGGCAAGGTGTCGCGCTGGACCCAGCGCTTCGCGCCGCCGCGAAGCCGGAGTTCCTCGAGCTCGCCGATGCGGGCCTTGCCCGAGGCGATGACGGCGAGGTCGTTCGCGTGGTACTCTCGGGCCCGGGCCAGGGGGAAGAGCTCCTCGCCCCTGCGCCCCTGGACCTGCTCGACGGTCTTCCCGAGCCAGCGCGCGGCCGCGCGGTTGCAGCGCAGGATCCGGTTGTCGGCGTCCTTGTACCAGATCATGGCGCGCACCGTGTCGAGGATCACCGCCTGCTCGGCCTCCTGGCGGCGCAGGGCGGACTCGGCCCGGCGGCGCTCGGCGAGCTCGTTCTCCACGGCCTGGTGGAGCTGGGCCTTCTCGATCGCGGCGCCGGCGCGGGCGGCGAGCTGCTCGGCGATCACGAGGTCGGTCCGGGACAGCGGCCGCCAGCCCGAGTCGGCGCCGAGCGTCATCACGCCGAGCGTCTTCCCGTGGGACCGGAGCGGGACGCACATGTACGAGGCGACGCCCAGCTCCTGCAGGAAGGTCAGGTGCTCCGGAGAGACGGCGAGGCGCTCGTTGAAGTCGGGCGGCGTCCGGGCGACGAACTCGGACCTGCCGGAGTCCAGCACGCGGCGCACCGGGTCGCGCCGGTCGCCGGAGGGCGTGCGGATGTCCGCGAGCGACTGGAGGAGGCGGACGCGGTCCGGATCGTCGTGCCAGACCTGGGGCGCCGCGAGGTCCTCGCCGGAGCGCAGGGTGATCGAGCACCACTGCCCCAGGCGAGGGACGGCCGCGGCGCACAGGCTGTGGAGGGCCCCGCCGAGGTCGACCGAGTCCGAGATCGACTGCACCGCGCTGACCAGGAACTCCAGGCGCTCGCGGGATTCGCCGGCCTCGCGGGCGAGGATGCGGTCGTGGTTGGCCGTGTACGCGCAGCCGCGCGCTTCATCGGAGGAGAAGGGAAAGCAAGGGGGGATCGAGGGAGGGGTCATCGCGGCCGTTTCGTCACCCATATGGTATCAGCGCCGGCGTACTCTGCCAGGTCACATTATTTTGACGGCCTTGTGACGGCCTCAGAGGTCGAGGTAGGTGAGCAGGCGCTTGCGCCAGCCGGGGAGCCAGCGCGCCTCGTCGCGGGCCGGCGGGCTGTTGGCCACGCGGCGGGTCAGCGCGGCGTCGGCGGATTCGGCGAAGGCTTTCACGGAAGGCTGGCCGGGGGCCGAATCCGCCATCCCCTCGAGGACCTGGAGCAGGCCCCAGCCCTCGCCGTCGTAGCGCTCGGCCGGGTTGACGCCCTCGCCCTTGAAGTTCACGTAGTCCATCAGCGCGTACACGCCGTTGGGCGCGGAGGCGACGCGGTCGAACCGGGTCTGCAGCGCCGGCCGCTCGGAAGCCGGCGCCGCGGCGAGTATCTTGGGCAAAGCGGCCTCGAGGCGGTCGGCGGCGTAGCGGGCCTGGAGGCCGACGGAGGAGGCCAGCAGGTCGCGGAGCTCGTTCATGCGCGGGCCGCGGAAGTCGGCGAAGAAGGCGTCGCGGTCGGGCCAGGGGCACGGCGGCCGGCCCTGCAGCCAGGCGGGCAGGGTCTTCCCGCCGGCGGCCAGGGCGTCGAGGAGGCCGGGGAAGCTCTCGGTGAACGGGCCGCGCGCGCCGGCCTTGTACCAGATGAAGTGGCCGATGCCCAGCGAGGCGAAATCCTCGCCCTTGTTCCAGTGCGTGAGGCCGTCGATCGAGCCGCGGCTCTCGTTGTGCCAGATCTTCCGGCCGACGGCCTCGGCCTCGGCGTCGCTGAGCCGGATGCCGGCGTGCACGCACGACGAGGAGGCGAGGAGGGCGGCGCAGAGGAAGGCTCTCTTCATGAGCCCCATTCTAGCACGGCCGGCGGCGTCAGGGCCGTGTTTTTCCGTGGCGCAGCGAGCGATGCCGGAGCCGGTTGACCTTGCGGGCGAAGAAGACCGGCTCGTGCATCGGAGCGCCCCGGCCCTTGGGCGACGCGTTGACCGCGGCGCCGGAGCGGCCGAGCTTCGGCGGCTCGGTCCAGTGCAGCTCGGGCGTGCCGAGGACGGCGTCGGGGCGCATCCCGGTGCGCCGCTTGTGCGGGCGGCGGTTCTCCCAGGTCTGCCGCCTCCGGCTCTTCACGTCGGAGCTGAACGGCAGGCGCCACGTCTTCAGGTTCGCGAGTCCCTGCGGCCCGGGTTTTTCCTTTTTCATGCGCTCATTCTAGCGCGCGGCGGGTGACGCCGGTTCGACGGGGAGGTAACGTTATCGCGCGGCGCGGGCGTCGATGCCCTCGTGGAAGCGCCAGGCGGCGACGAAGGCGCCGGCCGTGACGACGTGCCAGACCGCGTGGAGCTGGAGCAGGTGGTCGTCGGGGCGGCAGGCGAAGTCGGTATGGTCGAGGTGCCAGCAGGCGTAAGCGGCCGCGAGCAGGAACTGCATCAGCCAGAACGGGGCGTAGGAGGGGGCGTCGCGCTTGACGAGCATGAGCCGGATCTCCAGGGCGGCGAGGGCCAGGGCCTGGACGAGGACGAGGGTCTGGATGCCCCAGCCCAGGGCCCGGAAGGCGAACAAGGCGGCCATGCTCGCCGCGAACAGGCCGCCCCAGAACCGGAGCGCGCCCGCCTCGCCGAGCAGGCCGGCGCGCATCAGTCCCCGCGCCAACGCCCAGCCGAGGAGCAGGAACATCCCGGCGTAATCGAACACCTGGCCGGCGAAGGTGTACGAGGCGTGGAAGACGAAAGACGTGACCCCGACCGCGATGGACACCGGGCCGAGGCCCCCGGCCGTCAGGACGCCGCGCCGGGAGGCGCGCCGCATGATCCAGACCCCGACCGCGACGTACGCCAGGTTCGACCAGGCGTTGGCGGGGGCCGCGATCCAGCCGGCGAGGTTGGCCTCGCAGTGCTTGATGTCGGGCAAGGCCCACCCGCTCCAGGGAGAGCCGGCGGGCGGAGACGGCACGACGCGGGGATCCACGCCGACACTCTAGCGAAATGGCCCCCGAAGGGGCTAGGCCCGGGGGCCCGGTTCGGAGTAGGCCGCTTGGCGGGCCGTTTGGGGCCTCCTCGGCCCACAGGGAAAAGGGGGGCGATTGGTAGGATAGGGTCATGAAGAAAACCACTTTCGCCGCGATCGCCGCGATCGCCGCTCTCCTCCTCTCCGTCGCCGCTTCCGCCCAGGTCGTCGGGGCGTGGGACAAGCTCGAGGGGCAGCACAGCCGCATCGCGGAGCCCCGCACCGTCGCCGTGAGCGATAAGGCGGCGTGGGAGCAGGTCTGGAAGGAGCACTCGGCCGAGGCTCCGGTCCCGTCCGTGGACTTCTCGAAGGAGAGCGTCGTCGCGGTTTTCCTCGGCGAGACGAAGGCCGCCGGGGTGAAGATCGAGATCGTCGTCCAGAACGACATGATCGACGCCGGCCGCCTCAACGTGTTCTATAAGGAGGTCCGTTCCGCCGCGAAGCCCTTCGCGGCCCAGATGGTCTGCCGCCCCTTCGCGATGGTCAAGGTGCGCAAGGCCGCGACCGTCGCCTTCGAAATCAACGGCCGCGTGTCCATCCCCGAGAGGGCGAAGGCGCCGAAGAACCCGCGCGACGACTCCAAGGTCCGCGCGCTGCTCGAAGCCCTTCCTTCCTTCGACGGCCGCTAGGCCTTCGGTCCTGGGCGGCCGTAGGCCGCCCTACCCCTCGACAATTCAGGGTTCCGGCCCTATACTCCCACTGTGAAGCGACCCCTCGCCTCCGCCCTCGCCTTCCTTATCATCGCCCTGTCCCCGGGCGCGCCCGCTTATCAGGCGTTCGCCCAGACCGTGGGCAAGACCGGCGGGACGGCGGGCGCCGCGGGCGACGCGGCCACCTCGGTCAACTCCGGCGTCAACGGCGGCGGCCTCGCCGCCCCGCTCGCGCTCCCGGTCCAGACCCTCGGCCTCAACTCCGCTTTGGCGCCGGCCGCCGCTCCGGCGCTCAACGCCGCCGCCGTCCCGGCCCTCGCGCCCGCGATGGCCGCCGTGACGCCCGCCGCCTCCCTCCTTCAGCCCTCGGCTCCGCGCGCGGCCCGGCCCGCGGCCTCGATCCCGGCCGCCAAACCCCTCGTCCCCGGCGCACTTCAGCCCGCGACCAAGAAGGCCGACGCGCCCGGCGGCCTGTCCGCGGCGTCCAAGCAGGTCGAATCCCTGTCCCAGACGGCCAAGCCGGTGCTGGATGGCGTCAAGAGCGGCGACGCGACCGGGGCCCTCAACACCGTCTTCGAGAACTCGTCGCAGCGCGGCCAACTCGGCGCGGTCGCGGCCCCGTCGGGGCCCGCGGCGCTGCGCTCCGGCCTCAAGCGGTCCGCGCCCTCGGCCGCTCCCCAGGGCCCCGCGGAGGTGCCGTCCGCCCAGGCTCCCGCCGCCAAGCCTTCCGTCTGGCAGCGCATCCGCTCCACCTTCGACCTCTCCGAGTTCAACAAGAGCGAGAAGTCCTACATCGCCGGCCAGGCCGTCTTCCTGCTCGCCATCTCGGTGTACCTCGCGTCCTTGCCGCTCCTCGTCAGCGCGCTGACCGGCGACGCGGCGATGACCGGCGTGGCGCGCATGGTCCATTACTGGGTGTTCGGCGGCGCGTCGTTGTTCGCGGGCGCGGTCGTCGGCAAGACGTCGATGAAGCGCATCCTCGTCGGCGCGGCCGGCGGGCGGGCCCTGCTGTTCGGCTCGATCGGCGCTTTGGCCCTGTTCGGCGGCCTGCCCTGGGCCGCGTTCCTCGTCCTCGTCGGCGTGAACTCCCTCATCGTCGCGCACAACCACCTCGTCGACATCGACACCGGCGGCGCGGCCAAGATCTTCAAGGGAGCCGACCAGAAGTCCACCGACCACAAGATCGAGAAGGCCGGCTACGTCTACGACTTCATCTACTACGGCATGATGCTCGTCGTCCCCGCGCTCATCGGCCTGCCGATGGACTGGATCGACGCGCGCTACGGCGCCGGCATCGGCGCGGGCGCGGGCTTCGCGGTGTTCGCGGCCCTGATGGGCGTCGTCTCCTACATCTACGCGACCAAGGTGGTCACGGTCGGGGACATGGCCTCGGTCCCGTGGAACGGGCTCAAGAACTACGTCGGCCGCCTGTTCGGCGCGCTGAAGACCTTCGGCCGCATCCTGCTCGACATCCCGCGCCGCAACTGGGCCACGGCCAAGATCATCATGGGCAACAAGGCCATCCTCGCGCGCTCGACGATGGCGACGATGGAGAACTTCGTCGAGGACGCCCTGTTCGCCGTCGTCCTGCCCACCTTCGCCATCGACATCCTCAGGGTCGGCGCGTTCGGCAACGGCCTCCTGCTCTCCGCGATCACCGCAGGCGGCCTCGTCGCCTCGATGTTCCTGATGAAGCGCGTCCAGGCCCTGCAGAAGAAGCACGGCACCTACAAGGTCCTGGCCGGCTTGACCGCCATCGCCGCGCTCGCCTTCGTGCCCTCGATCGGCCTGTGGCTGGTGCCCTCGCTGGCACTCGCCGTCCCCGCCGTGTTCATGATGAAGCTGATGCTGCAGCCTCTGCGCTCGCGCATGCGCGCCCTGCTGCAGACCGAGATCAAGAACGATCCCAAGGCCGCGCCCCACGCCGACGACATCTACAGCCTGATGACCTTCGTCGAGGTGATCGCGGCCGGCGCGGGCGGCCTCGCCTTCGCCTGGCTGTTCCACCACTCGATGCCCGGCTCCGCGCTCGCCCTGGCCCTCGGCGCGCTGGCGCCGATGAAGATCATCACGGTCACCTTGTTCGCGATGGGCTTCGTCTATCTCGGCGGCCTGCGCTGGGTCAAGGCTCAGCTCAGCAAGCCGACGCTCTCCGTCCACAAGTCTCCCGAGGGCAACGAAGCCAAGATGCTCGCCCAGCTCGCGGTCAGTCTGACGGAGAACGGCCTTCCCGCCCATAAGACGGCGAAGATCTCGGGCCCCGCCGACGACGACCGGCCCACGGTCGCCATCCTGACCCCGGCCTCCCGGCACAAGGTCGCCATCGCCCGCGAGGGAGGGCGCCAGGCCCCCGGCGACGTGAACCTCGTCCTCGACGCCTCCTGGCTGATCCAGGAGCGCTACCCCGACGGCCGGACCAAGATCCTCGTCACGAAGGGCGTCGTCTTCGACGAGAAGGGACAGGCGACCGTCGTCGAGTACGAGACGCCGCGGCGCGTCCATTACTTCGCCAACTTCATGACCCTCGGCGCCAACGACCGCGACGACGGGGTGATCTACGAGGAGAACCTCGACGTCCCGCAGTCGAACTCGCTCCAGCGCGAGGACGTCATCAACGACAAGCTCGGCACGCGGATCGTGATGGCGGCCAAGGGCGTCTCCGTGCCGGCGACCTTGGCCTTCCTCCTCTCGGCCCATCCGCTGGCCGCCGCCGCCTTGAACGGGAGCTTCAGCGCTCCCAGCGTCTCCGTCCAGGCGCTCCCCGAGGGCGACGACGCCGACGCCCGCGTCGCCGCGTCCGTCGACGCATACCTGGCCCGCCTCGAGGGCGACGAGATCGTCGTCAAGCCGTCCGGCACCCAGTTCCACTCCGGCATCGGGGTCAAGTTCTTCAGGAAGACGGAGCGCGACGCGATCCTCGAGCACGTGCGGGCCCTCCGCTCGATCGGCGGCATGACCGCCGAAGGGGCGATCCTCCTCGACAGCCGCGTGAACTCCGCCCCGCTCGAGCGCGGCGGCCGCAAGATGGAGACTACGCTTCGCGTCCTCGTCTCGCGCGCGCCGTGGGACGGCGGCGTGGCGGCGGCGGTCTACGCCCGCGTCGGGCCGTGGGGCAAGCCCACGACCGCGGAGGCGGCCGATCCCCGCGACAACGCCACCGTCGAGCCTTGGGAGGTCCTGCTCAAGGAGTGGCGCGCCGCCGGCTATCTGAACGAGGCGTCCTCGCGCGAGCTCGACGAGGAGGTCAAGGCCATGGGGCCGGCCATCCTCGCCGCCCTGACCGAATACGAGAGGACTCTGCCCCGGGCGACGGGCGAGGGTTATCAGGTCCAGACCGACATGATCGGCCTCGACGTCATGATCGAGCGCCGCGGGAACAAGCTGGTGCCGGTCGTCATCGAGATCAACGACCACAACTCCGGCGGCCAGTTCAATCTCGACAAGATGTATCCGGACGACATCGGGGCGCATTCCCGGCCTTACGTCGCCACGATGCTCCAGCGTGCCCGCCGCGACGCGCTCAAGGGCAAGCGCATCGTGATCGTCGGCGCGGGCTACGAGGGCAAGCGCCCGATCTTCGAGCGCGCCCGCGAGCTCGGCGTCGACATCATCCTCGTCGACAGCGCGAAGAGCTGGGCCAACGACCCGCGCTACATCTCCGAGCTGATCCCGACCGACAACACCAAGCCGGCCGAGGCCCTGACCATCGCCCGCAAGAAGCTGCAGCGCTCCATCCGCAAGAACGGCAAGCTCGACGGCATCACCACCTTCTGGGAGGACGACGTCGTCCTCACGGCGGACATGGCCAAGGCGCTGGGACTGCCGTACCACTCTCCGGACGCCGCCCGCACCGCCCGCAGCAAGTTCGAGACCCAGGCCGTCCTCGCCCTGAAAGGCGTGCCCGCCGCCCGGCAGGAGACGATCGAGAACCTCTCCACCGCGAAAGACGACGGCGAGCGCAAGGCCATGCTCGCGGCCTTCCGCAAGTCCGCCGCCCAGGTCGGCTTCCCCGCGGTGATCAAGCCCGTGTCCGGCGCCGCCGCCATGGGGACGGAGAAGGTCTCCTCGCTCGAGGAGGCCGTCGCCGCCTACAAGCGCATCAGCGCCATCATCAACCCCAAGACCGACCCGATCTTCGCCAACAACTCCGATCTCCTGCTGATGCAGTACCTCAACGGGGACGAGTACGACGTGGACCTCGTGATGGTCGCCGGCAAGCCGGTGTTCGCGTCGGTCACCGACAACAAGCCCACGCGGGAGCCGTCCTTCCTGGCCACCGGCTCGCGCCTGCCCAGCACCTTGACCCTCAAGCAGCAGAAGGAGTCGGCCGAGCAGGCCATCGCCTCCGCCCAGGCCCTGGGCCTGACCGACGGGGTCATCCACATGGAGGGCAAGTACACCACCGAGGGCGCCCGCCTCATCGAGGCCAACGCGCGCATGGGCGGCACCTACGTCCACGACTGGATCAAGAACGTCTGGGGCGTGGACCTCGCCGAGGAAGGCCTGATGGCCGCGGCCCGCATCCCCGGCAGACCGTATATGCCCTCCCAGCCTCTCGTCCACCTCGACGGGGACTTCGTCAACTCCGACAAGGCGGGCGTGATCAAGGTCCTCGAGCTGCCCGAGGAAGCCCGCAAGATGCCCGGTTTCGTCCGCTTCCGCGCGGTCAAGAAGGCCGGCGACCGCATCACGACGGACGAGGGCGGCGGCTACGCGCGCGTGGCCATGCTCGAGGTCGGCGGCAAGGACGCCGCCGAGGCCCGCCGCAACCTCGAGGCGATCAAGGCCAAGATCCGTTTCGTCCTCGAATAGGCCCCGCGGCGCGGGCGATTTTTTCTCCTTTCGTGAGCCCCATCCGCCGTCGTTTCCCCTCGGGGAATCACGAGTCGTGAGCCGTCGTGAGCGCCCGCGGATTCCCCGGATCTCCTGGACAGCCTCCCCCGGTATGATGAATGTGTCGGGCACGCCCGGCGCAGTCGTTAAAACTCGGAGGTGGATGAACATGCAGCACATAAAGGGTATTCTGGCGCAGATCATGATCGCGCTCAGCGTCGTTCCCGCGCAGGCGCTTTCGGTTCCGGCCGTGTGCGATGACCGTGGGATGGAATGCGGGGCTCGCGAGCGCTTCGACCGTCGGTCGTGCAGCTGCGTTCGCGATGAATGGACGAGCACGGCCTGCCCTGCGGTCATCGTCGATTGCAGGGACGGCTACCGGTTCGACGGGCGATCGTGCCGCTGCCTGCCGGACGATGCTCGCGGCTACGGGCCTTTCAGGGATGAAGCTTCGCCGATAAGCGGGCTTTCCGACGGATCGTCCGCGGTTCAGGAGTCCCTCGGAAAGGGCGATGCCGCGGCCGCGCTCTCGCGACTCGGCTCGCTCTTCGACGGAGAGCTCGTTCAAACAGCCTCGGCGGCCGTGCCCGTTCAGGCCGGCGCGGGGCCGCGATCCCGCCCCAATCCCGTCGCGCTGGGGCATTCGTTCGGCTCTCGGCCTGAAAAGCGGGACTTCGCCGTTCCGGCGATGGAGAGGTCCGCCGGTTCCGCCCGCCTCATCAAAGTCGGCAATGATACGGATGCCAATCCGCTGCGTCACGACAACGCGCAGCGGGAAGCCGGGACTTGGGGAGCCGGGGGCGCCATCGGCGGCTCCATCGGCGGCGCTCCGGGCGCGGCCTTGGGCGGGGCCGGCGGCGCCATCGCGGGCGGCTTGAGCGGGCACGCCAGCGACATCAAGGAGAAGATGGAGAAGGACGAGAAGAGCTATCAGAACGGCAAGGACGCGACGGAGCGCGACCGCCGCAGCCGCGAGGCCAAGAAGTGAACGGCATGGAGAACGCTATGAAAAAAGACACGTCGTGGGTCGTGGCGGGCGCGGTGATCGGCGCCGTCGCGGCGTTGGTCGTCAAGTTGTACCTGCCGGTGTCCGCCGGAGTCAGCCTGGCGCTGGGACCGGCGATGATCGTGGCGGGCGCGCTTGTCGGTAAGGCCGTCGCGCGCGCGCGCGCGTGAGGCGGGCAGGGAACCTGCAAGGCCGGGGCCCGCGTATCGCGGGCCCCGGCCGAGTTCGGGCAGCCCTGATGGGCAGATTACGATTATCCGCGGGCCTCGAATCGGCTAGAATCATGGCATGTCCGAATCTCCGCGGGTCGAGCTGCGCTGGACCAGAGAGGAGCTCGAGCCTCATTTCGGCCCCTTGGGCGGCCGCAAGGCCTGGCACCGCCTCGAGGAGCGCGTCTCCAAGCTCAACCTGGACGGGCGCCGCTACGGCGTGCGCCTCGTCGCCTCCTACGACGAGGGGACGCTCACGGTGAGCGCCAAGCAGGCCCAGACCCTCGAGGCGTTCCGGGAGAAGCTCGACGCGGCCCCCGGGCGCGTCCAGCGCTCCTTCGGCAAGCTGATCGGCGCCGGCACCGGCGGCGGCGGGCCTCAGGCGATGGGGCAATGCGTGGAGCGCCAGCGCGAGGCGGTCGCGCGCCGCGCCAACGAGCCGCTCAAGCTCTTCTCCGACCTGGCGCCGCTTCCGGGCAGCGTCTTCATCGATCCGCCGTTCCGCTGGGGCGACGCGCCGGGCAAGGGCGGCGCCCTTCAGGCCGTTCTCGCGGAAGCCGCGTCGCCCTCGGGCGGCTCCATGATCATCGTCGGCCCGTCGGGCATCGGCAAGAGCACCTTGGCCGGCGAGGCGTTCCGCCGGCTCAAATCCGCGCCCGGCGCGGGCTGGTCCCACCCGCTGTTCGTGCCCGCCGCCGACGTCCAGTTCGGCCCCGCGGGCGAAGTGGAGTGGGAGAAGCTTCCCGGCGTGCCGGCGGGGCTGGGCGCGCGTCTCGAGATCCTGTTCAAAGAGGGCCGGCTGCTGATGATCTTGGACGGGCTCGACGAGAACCTGAAGCTTCAGGACCTGTCGAACCCGGCGGCGTGGTCGTTCTGGGGGATGGCGTCGCGCAACCGCTGCATCCTCACCTGCCGCGACCGCTTCTATAACTACCGTTTCTCCTTCTCGCCGGTCGAGCGCATCTTCGGCGGCGGGCTCAAGATCATGAACCTCCCGCCGTGGGGGACCTCCGAGGCCAAGGCCCTGTTCGGCGGCATCGCCGAGCGCGGCCAGGGCGCGCCGAGGGCGCGCGCGCTCGTCGAGGGGCTCAGCCACCTGAGCCGCCTGTCTCCCGATTTCCTGCGCGAGAAGATGGCTTCGTTCCAGATCACGGGGCTGACCGCCTGGAATTTCGCCGTCTACTTCACCCTGCACAACAAGGGCAAGTTCCCGCGCAACGAGTACGAGATCCTGGAGTATTTCGTCGAGCAGACCTTGCGCTGGGAGAAGGGCAAGACGCGCGAGGGGGAGCCGCTGCCGGTCGAGATCCTACGCGGCCTGCTCGTGCGCCTGGGACGAAGCGCCGACGGAGAGCGCAACGGCCGCAAGAGCTGGCGCGTCACGCCCGACGCGATCCTGGAGGTCGTCGGGCGCCACTATCCCTTCCTGCTCGAGCGCAAGGTCCAGCTGTTCGCGGCCCTGCGCGAGATCCCGTTCCTCGAATACGAGGCCGAGACGGGGGCCTTCCATCTCGACTACCGCCTGGGCTGCTACTTCGCGGCCAAGAACATGGTCGTCCTCGCGCTGCAGGGCGACGCCGCCGGCCTGCGCGAGGAATGCCAGTCGCCCATGAGCTTCCAGTCGTTCAACTTCCTGATCCAGGCGTTCGCGGGCTTCGACGACGAGTCCCGGCGGAAGTTCTTCGAGTCCGCCAAGCGGGTGTTCGCGGACGTCCGGCGCGACTACGAGCGCGATAAGAGCGCGAGCCATGCGCGCGTCATGTGCGAGCTGTTCGAGCCGCTGGGCTGCCTGGGGTCGCCGGAGGCGAGCGAGTTCCTGCGGGGGATCGCCGCGCGGCCCCGGGATTTCCCGGAGCTCGTCAATTTCACCTGCGCCCGCGGCGTCGCCTACGCCGGCGACAGCGCCGCCGTCGACGCCTACATCCGCCGCCTCAAGAAGGACCGCGACGCGCGCCGCTTCAACAGCGAGTATTATCTCCATTCGTTGTGGCTGAGCGCCGAGTACACGCTCCAGTCGGGGCGCGGGGACCAGCGGCGCGTGAACCTGGAGAAGTGGGAGCGCCAGTCGCGCTGGTTCGTCCAGAAATTGACGACGAGCGACTACAAGGACCTGCGCCACATCCAGCTGTACTCGTTCGCCGATCTTCTGCGCGAGCTCGGCTCGGGCAGCCTCGAGCACGGGGTGCTGCGCGGCGTGGCGGACAGCCTGCGCAAGGAGTCGCCGGAGTGGAGCGCGGACGCGCGCGCGGACCTGGCGGACTTCGCGAAGCTGGCCGCCCGTCTCGATCCGGCCTAGCGCTCGGACGGGGGGGCCATCTTCCGGCGGTTGAAGGCGATGCCGGACGGCACCCGCGGAGGGTTGGGGTCGTCGTTCTCGAAGTGCCACGCCGTCGTGGCGTCCGCCGCCGGGAGCGCCTCGGGGGTGAAGTACCGCCCGCCGACCAGATCCTCGGCGTCCGGATCCGCTCCGTTCTCGCGCGCCGCGAGATAGCGCTCCACCAAGGGGCCGTCCCGCTTTATGCCGAAGAAGAAATAACCGGCGTTCTTTCCCTGCTTGTTCTTGTTCTCGGCGATCTTCGTCGTGTCGAGCACCTTCATCAGGATGACCCCTTCGGAGGGGTAGGGCGTCATGAGCAAGGTCGCCTTGTTGGCCATCAGGCCGATGTTGTAGTCGAAGCCGTAGAAATCGGTGTCCTGGCCGAGGCTGAAGACGGGGAGGTTCAGCGTCTTGGCCAGCTTCAGGCCCTCGGAGAAGGTCCGGACCGACGGGCTCGCGTCCTTGAGGGCCGGCCGGTACGCCGCGAAGTTGCCCACGAGCATCCCCTTCTCGGGCCACGCGCGCATGAGGACCCCGCCCAGCATGCGCTCCGGCTCCTTCGGGTCGTAATAGAAGACCGCCCAGCGCTCGCCCAGCAGGCCGTCGGCCTGCAGCTTGCGCGCCCAGTCGCGCGCCACGTTGCGCTTGCCGCCCGGCTTGTTGACGACCTCGTCCTCGTAGATCGGGTACCACTCGTCGAACTTCTCGAGCGTGAGCGGCTCGACCTTCACCGCGAGCCCGGCGCTGGCCTTGAGCATGTCGTGGAAGCTCTTGCGGTTGCGCTGGTGCGGCTGCATCGCGTCGTGCTCCTCGAGCGTGTGGGTCGGCGTCACCCAGCGCACGTACTCGGACTTGAGGTGATAGCCGTCCTCCTCGGAGAACCGGCCGACCTCGGCGCGCGAGGGGGCCTTGATGACGACCATCTCGACGCCCAGCTTGCGCAGGGCCGCGTCGTAGGAGGGGCGGTAGTCGCCGGAGGCGAAGTTGACGCGCTTGAGGCCGCGGGGGCTCGTCACCGCGTTCTTCATCACGTACGCTTCGAGCTCGTCGTCGCTCATCCCGGACCGCCCGAGGCCCACGAGCGGCTTCTTGGCCGCGCCGCCGGGATCGGAGACGGGCGACGCGTCCGCGGACGCGTGGAGGGAGGAGTTCTCGAAGATCGCGTTGAGGCGCAGGGAGATGTCCTGGCCCGAGGCCGGGTCGGTCAGGTCCACCGTGCGGCGCAAGGACTCCAGCTGCGTGCGCAGCTCGGGATGGGCCTCCGCGTGCGACTGGAACCGGGCCGACGCCTTGAGCAGGAGGTCCACGCCGTGGTCCCCGATCGCCGCCCGCAGAGACTCCTGGTTGGCGGCCAGCGCCTGGGGCTGGGCGGCCAAGGCCGCGACCAGGCGTCCCGACTCGGCGCGGTAAGGATCGACGCGCGACGGCGCCGCCGTCAGGAGCGGCGCCAAGGTCGGCGCCGACTGGGCGCTCAGCGAGGTCGCGAACTGGATCTGCGACATCATGGACTCGCGGAAAGCCGGAACGGTCCGCGCGAGGCCGAGCGCGGGGGTGAGGGGAGCGGAGACGACGCCGGCCGCCGCGGGCGCGGCGAGCAGGACGGCGAACGCGAGGAGCCTGATGAGGGAGGGGAGCCTCATGCCAGCAGTGTAGACCCTATTAGGCCGTATTTCAAGGTTTAAAATCGGGCGTTCGTGAGCCCCGGATCGGGGCCTTTCCCCTCGTGAAATCACGACTCGTGAGCGGTCGTGAGCCGGAAGAAAATCCGGCGAGCGGGCTCGTCGCCTCCGCGCCTATCATGTCTCTGCCGGGCATGTCCCGGCGCAGACGTTGAAACCGGAGGTGTAAGCCGATGAAATCCCTGATGTCGTTCGTCTTCCTGATGCCGATGATCCTCGCCGCCGCGCCGTCGCGCGCGTTGTCCGTGCCCGCCGTCGTCGACGACCGCTGCCGCGAAGAATACTGCCCGCAGCCCTATCCTCGTCCCGGTTCCTGCCCCAAGGGCACGCACCGGGTCTTCGACGAGTACAAGGGACGCTACATCTGCGTCGAGGACGACGCCCGCGAACCGCGGCCGCTGCCTTGGCGCACCGATCGTATGAAGGAACTGAGCGGCGTTCTCGGCGGCGACGACATGTCCGCCAAGGGCGCGGCCTTGAACGGCCTCTTCGACGCCGTTCAGTCCCGCGAGTCCGACGCCGGCGCGGTCACGGCCGGCGCCTGGGGCGCGGCCCCGTCGGGTGTCGCCGCCCTGAAGCCGTACGACCCCAAGAAGGGAGCCCGCCTGATCCTCGTCGGCGAGAAGGGCGCGGCGGCCGGCGCGATCGCCGGCGGCGCGGCGGGCGAGATGACGGGAGTCCCGGGCGCCGGTTCCGTGGGCGCGGGTCTCGGCGGCCTCGCCGGCAGCAAGGCCGAGGATAAGTTCAACTCGGGGATGGACAAGCTCGGCGACAGGCTCCGCGATCGCAACGACGAGAAGCTGCGTCAGGGAACCCAGGCTCAGAAAGACGCCGAAGCCCGGTATCCAAAGAAATAAGATATAGGCGATGCGCCGCCGGGAGGCTCGTCCTCCCGGCGGCCGTCCCGGGATGAACCATGGATATCGATAAAAGATCGTTGCGGATCCTCGCCGCCGGCGCGAGCGCCGGCGTCGGCGCGTTCTTCGGTCACCGCGCGGCCGGAGCGGCGGGCGCCGCCGCGGGCGCGTTCCTCCTCGTCTTCGCGGCGGGCTTTCTCCTTCGCTTCCGGGCTTAGCCGATGAGAAGATCCGCGGCCGTCATCCTGGGGATAGCGGGCGTGATCGCGGTGCGCGTCCCGTGCATGCTCTTCCTCACGCGCGGGGTGCTCGCCGTCGCCGGGGCCGGGCCGTCGGAGCAGTCCCGGGCCTTGGTCGCGATGGCCTGCGACGGGGGGATGATGGTCGTCCTGGCCTGGCTGGCGGCGGGCCTCCTGAGGCTCGACCGGAGCCGGGCTTTCCCTCTCGCGTGGCCGCGCGGCGCGGTCTTGGCCGGCGCCGGGATCGGCGTCTTGGTCGCGGGCGTCAACGCCCTGATCGTCCACCGCTTCTTTCCCCAGGCGGCCGCGTCGAGCACGACGGTCGCGACCTACCTCCAGGGCGCGCCGGGCCCGGGGGCGCACCTGGCCCTGGGCTTCGGCCTCGCCGTGTTCTCGCCGGTCGTCGAGGAGATCTATTTCCGGGGCCTCCTTCAGCAGGGCCTCGACGAGGCCGTGCCCTACGCGGGCATGCTCGCGGCCACTTTGCTCTTCGTCACCGAGCATCCCGGCTCGTTGAGCTCGCCCGCCATCTGGATCCTCGGCCTGGCGCTCGCCCTGATCTATCGCCGGACGCGGTCCGTCTCGGCGACGATCGCCTGCCACGTCGTCAACAACTGCCTCATCCTGTACGTCCTGCCCCTGCTGACGCGCTGAACGCGCGCCGTTCTGGGCCTTCTCGCCCGCAAACCCTAGGCCTTTTCCCGTCGTGAAAACGGGCCCTTAGGACCTCGGGGGGGTTCCCGGGGGGTGGTAGACTCGGGTCATGAAACGCCGAGATGCCTCTATCGCCGCACTCCTCTCCCTGATCCTGGCCGGGTCCGCGTCCGCGCAGACCGTCGGCACCGTCGTCGCGCCGCGTATGCCCGTCGGCGCCCCGACCTTGATCGTTCCCGGGGCTCCCGCGCTCGGCGGCAATCTGTCGATCCCGACTTTGTCGCCGTTGTCGTTGACCCCGCTTCTGGCCGCCCCCGCGATCGCCCCGACTCCTATTAATGCGCTCGTCCCCGCCGCGCTCCATCCGTTGCCGGTCGCGGCCGCGGCCCCCGCCGCGCTCCGCGCGGCAAAAACGTTGTCCGGCACTCTCTCCGCGGCTGCGTCCGAAGGACGCAGCCAAGCTCCGGCTCTCGGCGCCGCGTTCGACGGGCTCAAGGCGGCTTCGACTCCCGACGCCGTCTCCGTTCCCAGCGCTCCATCCTCCGATTCTTTCGTCCAAGAGGCCCGCCGCCGCTTCACGGCCCTGCGCCGTTCCGAGTCCGAGCGCGGGACGCGCCCCGAGGGCGCGATCCCGAGCGACGAGGACATGCACGGACGCATGGACCGCCTGCCCTCGACCAACCCCGAGCGCGCGAAGTTCATGATCGACCTGTTCAAGCTCGGCGGCGCCGCCGGCGCCGACATCGTCCTGCAGGACGCCGGCCGCGGCCGCAACAACATCATCGTGACCAAGAAGGGCAAGACCGACCGCGTGATCGTCATCGGCGGCCACTACGACAAGGTCAGCGAGGGCCTGGGCAAGATCGACAACGGCACGGGGGCCACGATGGTCGCCAACCTCTACCAGGCGATGAACGGCGTCGAGACCGACGCCACGCTCGTCTTCGTCGCCTTCGCCCGCGAGGAAGAGGGCCTGTACGGCTCTCAGGCGTACGTGAAGTCCCTCGACAAGTCCAAGCGCGCGAAGATCGACGCGATGATCAACCTCGACACGCTCGCGGTGGACGGCACCTTCACCTGGAAGAACAACTCCACCCGCGCGCTGCTCGACCGCTTCGCGCAGGTCTCGCGCGACAGCGGGCACGCGAGCAAGGAGGACTACCTCAACGGCGGCGACGCCGACTCCTCCACCTTCCGCGACGCGGGCATCCCCGCAATCACCCTCTACGGCGCGTCGCAGGACGTGATCTTCGACATCATCCATTCCGAGCGCGACACGATGGCCGCGTTCAGCCTGAAGCACTACAAGAACGCGTACATGCTGGTGCTCGAGGCGATCAAGTCGCTGGACCGGACCCCTCTTGGCCCCGTCGGGCGGAGAGACATTTGATGAGCCGCGCGGGATCCTGGGCCCAGGAAATTTTGGGACCATTGCCCTCGCGTTTTCGGGACCTTCGACCCGCGGGGTCGTTCAGGGGCCTGTGATACTATGGCGGCCAGGACGCAAGAGACTCGAACGATGCACGGGGATATCGTGAAGAGAAAAATGACGAAGAAAGTTCTGTCCATCTTTTGTTGTTCTGTGATCTTGAGCGGCTCTTCCGCGCCGGCTTTCGCGCAAGTCGTGCGCGGCGGCATCGGCGGAGCGGGCGTCCATGCGCCCGCGGGCGGAGCCCTTACCGGCTCGCCTTCCGCGATCAACCCCGCCCTCACCGGCGGGGTTTCCTCTATACAGGGAAGCCTGACGCCGTCCCTGGCCCCCGCCCTGGCCGCCCCGAGCGCCCTGACGCCGGCCCTGAGCGCCCCGATCGCCCTCGCCCCCGCGAAGGCCGTCGCCTCTCCCGCCGCCGCGCCCGTCAAGGCCGAGCCGGTCAACGCCCTCGCCTCGGCCCGCAGCCTCGCCGCCGCGATCGGCGACGAGAACCTGCCCAAGAACCAGGACCAGGCCAAGGAAGCCGCCGATAAGGCCTTCGATGGCGGCGCCGGCAGCGGCGCGGTCGAGGGAGAGGACGCCTCGGTCCCCTTTGCCCATAACGGCGCCCCGCTCGCGCAGCTCTACCCGCGCGTCGTCTTCATCCAGGACGTGTTCTCCGGCCCGGTGTCCGAGAAGACCGTCGAGTACGTCAACAAGCTCGTGGACGCCGGCGTGCACGTGGTGTTCCTGACCTGGCGCCCGCACCGCGGCGCGGACTCGGCCGACTCCATCCTGATGGAGCGCGTCAAGCAGTCGCGCAACAACCCCGTCATCGTCGTCTCCTACAACGGCGGCAAGGTGTCCCTGCACGGCCGCGCCGCGAACCCGAAGCCGCTCATCGAGAGCGTCGGAGCCTTCCCCGTCGAGGCCCTGGCCAAGATCAAGAAGATCGCCAGCGTCGTCGAGGCGGTCCCGACCGAGGCGGAGGCCTTCTCCGTCACCGTCAAGCTCGACGAGAAGTCCGTGTCGCCTTCTCCCAACGCCCAGATCAACGCCCTGAACCGCAGGTTCAAGGCCGCGGGCCTCGACTACAAGGCGGAGGCGCACCCGAACGTCCCGGGTGCCGCGATCATCCACTCGATGCCGCTGCGCTTCTCGCTCGCCCGCGTGATGCAGGCCCTCGAGACGCAGTTCGCCGGAGAGAACCTGTCGCAGTCTCCCGAGAAGTTCCTGATCCTGTCCGACTCGGTCAAGTCGCCGCGCTTCTCCACCTCCTTCCCTAAGAACTCCGAGATCCAGGTGGTCCGCGGCGGCGCGGCGATGGAGAACGTGCTCGGCGCCGTCCTCGGCGACCGCGCGCTCGGCAGCGTCTCGCTCAAGCTCGGCAAGCTCCGCCAGTACGTCGAGTACTGGGAGCCGTCGCATCAGCGCTCCCGCTCCTACGAGCCCGACGCGGTGGGCGGCAGCGGCGGGGGCGGCTCGGTGCGCCGCGCCGGCGGCGACCGCGAGACGAACAAGATGTTCGCCATGTATGTCGGCACCATCATGTTCCGCCTGATGGCCCAGCTCTACGACGACATCTTCCGCGGCCAGCACCAGCTCGCCAAGCTGACCGTCCTGCAGGCGCAGCTGCGCGCGATGTGGTATCAGCCGCTCAAGCACGGCGTCTACGTCAACAAGGGGCTCGCCAAGATCATGAGCACCCCGGCCTGGAAGGCGCAGAGCAAGGGCTACCTCGAGTACGCGAACTCGTATCTGACGAACTTCTACTTCCGAGAGTTCGGCGACTACACCCGGGCGGCCCGCAACGTCCAGGAGAACTACGTCGGCCTCTCGACGGACCGCAAGAGCCTGATCACGCTCGAGTTCGTGTCGGCGGCGACGGGCAAGCTGTACAAGATCCACACCCGCATCCCGCGCGTCATGCGCCTCGAGATGGCGCAGGGCCTGACGCTCACCGCCTACGCCTACCGCACCGGCAAGGAGACGCCGGACGACGGCGAGGAGTTCCTGGCCCGCGTGCTCGCCATGGCGATGCTCAAGGGCCACGCCCGCAAGGGCCCCGACGGCAAATGGCACCACGGCTCGCCCGAGGGCAAGGTCATCGAGAGCCTCAACGTCCAGCTCGAGTACCGCACCAGCGCGCGCCTGCACATCTTCAAGGCCGAGGACTTCCTCCGCCTCGAGGAGAACCAGACCGTCAACGGCCCGATCGTCCAGGAGATCATCTCCGCCATCGAGCGCGAGGAGGCCGACGCCGAGTACCAGGCCTACTACGCCGAGCAGGAGCAGGAGGCCACGAAGGACGACCTCAAGAAGAAGAAGGCCCCCGCGAAGAAGGCTCCGGCGAAGAAGCCCGTCGCGAAGAAGCCGGTCGCCAAGAAGCCGGCGGCGAAGCCCGCCGCGAAGGGGAAATAACATGAAGCTCGCGGCCCGTTTGCTCCGGGTCGTCCTGGCGGCGGCCCTGCTGGCCCCGTCGTCGGCGTTCGCTCAGATGCGCGTCTCCGTCCCGGGCGCCTCGGCGGGCGCTCCGACCGTAGTCCCTTCGCTCGGCGCGGGGCTCTCCGCCCCGTCCGTGACCGCTCCATCCTTGAGCGCGCCGTCCCTGTCGCTGACGCCCGTCCTGTCGGCTCCGGCGCTCGCGCCGTCCGCCGTGTCGCCCGTTCCGTTGGCGCTCAGGCCCGTCGCGGCCGCCGCGGCGAAGGCCGCCGTCCCCGCCGGCGTCGTGCCCGCGGCGCAGAAGCCCGTCGATCCCGAGGCCCCCGCTAAGCTGAGCGCCCTGAACGCCTTGCGCGACATGCCCGCGACCCTCGAGTCCGCGCCCGCCGCCGCCGGCCGCTTCGACGGCGCGAAGGTCCGCCCCGCGCTCGAGGAGCCGGTCGAGCCGGAGACCGTCACGAGCGAGATCTCCGACAGGAACGTTCAGGAAGACCTCGCCCTGTGGTTCACGCGCAAGCAGAAGGTCGACATCAAGAAGGACCAGGTCTACGCGCTCGTCCGCCCCGTCCTCGGCAACGGCTCGCGCCGCTACTGGGAGAAGTTCGAGGAGAAGAAGAGCATCGTCATCAAGGTCGCCGGCCAGGGCATGTTCGTCTCCAAGGTCACCTACGCCCGGACCGTGCCGATCAACCGCATGACGCTCAAGGACTTTCAAGGCGTGTACTCTCGATCCATGATGCGCGGCAAGTCCATCTACAAGCTGCGCGCCAAGCTCATCGCCGAGCTCAACGAGCGCAACGACCGCACGACCCGCGGCCAGTCCGGCGTCGTGACCCAGCTCTCCGAGGTCCGCGTCGTGCGCGTGATGCCGTTCAACCAGGCGCGTCTGCTGCCCGAGAACAAGGACGAGGAGACCTATACGCCGGTCGCGCGCACGCCGTACGAGCTGCCGGCCAAGCTCCAGGGCCTCTACCACATGACGCCCAAGGTCGTCCTCCTCGACATGCGCCTCTTCAAGGACGGCGTGCCGTATCCCCTGATCGAGGACATGACCAAGCTGATGAAGTCCGGCGTGTACTTCGTCCTCCTGTCCGACAAGCCCAACGACGCCCCGGGCTCGGTCGAGGACCAGCTCACGCGCGGCCTCAGCATGAAGCAGAAGGAGAACATCTCCCGCTACAAGATGGTCGTCCTGGCCGACGACGGCAACGCGCTGCAGTCCTACGACGGCGCGTTCGCGCGCTATCTGCCCTCGCGCCGCTTCTCCAACCAGGAGCAGGAGCTGATGCGCTTCGCCGCGAGCCTGTCCGGGATGCAGGGCGAGACGCTCTCCCACGGCACCGAGTTCGTCGCTTACCTTAAGAAGGGCGAAAGCGCCGAGGGCGCGATGGCCGCGCTGAAGAGCGCGCTGGCGCGCAACGGGCTTCCCGTGGAGTCCTGGCAGTTCTCCGTCGGGACCAAGAACGGCCGGTCGGCCCTGATCGTGCGCCCGCAGAACCTGGCGAGCGCCGTGCCTTACCTGCTCGAGTCCCTGCGCGACCAGGAAGGCCTGTACGTCAACCCGGGCGACATGATGACGATCTCCCGCGATGAGGCGCTGCTCGCCGCGACGAAGGGCTCGGTCCAGCCCTCTGCGCTGCTCGAGCAGCAGGGCGCGGAGCTGGCCGACGCGTCCTTGGCCGCGATCCTCGGGCCGTACCGCGAGAACCGCCCCGGCGACCTCGCGGCCTCGGCGTCCAAGATCACGAGCTTCATCTACAACCCCGACCGCGTCGGCGGCGGTTTCAACGGCGGCAGCATCTACATGATGATGGGCCACGTGATGCACTCCGCGTTCAACTGGGCGGTGTGGAAGTACCGCAACTCGGGCGTGTTCCCGTCGGCCGACGAGACCGTCGCCGCCGCCGAGAAGATCTGGCTCCACGAGGAGTCCCAGCGCGAGGGGCGGAACATCGACCGCCCCGGCGAGAACCTGGCCGGCTTCCACGAGGTCATGGTGGGCCGCATGCGCACGATGCACGCGGTGACCGCCGACATCCTCAAGGTCTACCCGATCGCCGTCGGCACCGAGCTGTCCAACATGCTCGTGTTCGACAACTACAAGAAGGGCGTCCCCGACAACCGGGACATCCTGCGCCTGATCTTCGACTTCGTCGTGGCCCGCGAGATGCCGGACGGCACGCTCGAGGTCGCGGTCGTCGACTTCAAGACCGGCCAGACGCCGACCTTGCAGAACCTCGAGAAGGACACCCAGGTCCAGCTCTACGACCTGGCCGTGCGCAAGATGTGGCCGACGCTCTCCGTCCCTTACGGCGCCAACGGCGAGCGCCGCAAGGTGTCCGACTACAAGATCCGCTTCATCTACCCGTCGGCGGGCTACCAGCCCATCCTCAACGAGTGGACGCGGATCAAGTTCGAGCGCTTCCTGCGCAACGTGATGAACCGCATCCGCCGGCACAACGCCCCGCCGGCCCCGAAGCCCGAGGCGAAGGTCAAGCGCAAGCCCAAGGCGAAAGTCGCGGCCAAGAAGTAGGCGCGGTCCGGAGCGAGCCGCCCCGGCGGGGAACCCCCGCCGGGGCGCTTTATTGAGACGCCCCGCCATTGACAAATCCTGCCGCATGTCTTATACTACACCCAATGGTTAACTATCAGGAGCGCCGGCTCGACCTCGCCTTCGGGGCGCTGTCCCACCCGATCCGCCGCGGCATCCTCGCCCGGCTGTCGACGGGGGAGGCGACGATCGCCGAGCTCGCCAGGCCGTTCAAGGTCTCCGCGCCCGCGATCACCAAGCACATGCGCGTGCTCGAGGACGCCGGCCTCCTCTCGCGCGTCAAGAAGGGCCGCGAGCATCACTGCCGCCTCGAGCGCGAGCGCATGAAGGAAGCCGAGGCCTGGATCGAGGCCCATAGCAAGTTCTGGAACGCGAAGCTCGACGCGCTCGAACTCTATCTCAAGGAGAACCCATGACGACCCCCAAGGGAGCCAAGCTGCCGGCGGTCCGGTTGAGGCGCACCATTCCTGCGCCGCCGAGTCGGGTCTATCGCGCGTGGCTGGACCCGCGGATGGTGCGGCGCTGGATGGCTCCCGGCTTCACCGCGAAAAAGGTGGAGGTGGACGAAAGGGTCGAGGGCCGCTTCAGCGTCTGGCATGCGGGCCCGGAGGGCGATGTCGGAGGCTTCGAGGCCGAGATACTCGAGCTGATCCCGGACCGGCGCATCGTCTTCCGGTGGGCCTTCGTCGGCCCGCAGCGGCTGGCGGGTCCCGTCTACGACACGAGGCTCACCGTCACGCTCGAGGAGGCGCCGGGAGGCGCCACGACGCTCACCCTCCTGAACGAGCGATTGGACGGGGTCGCGGCGGATCCGCTCCTGGCGGAGAAGGTGGAGGCTGGGTGGGAGGCCGGGTGGGCGTTCGTGCTCGACAAGCTCGCCTCCGTCGTGCGGAGGACGCGGTGAGGAAGCTGATCGCGACGGAGTGGATGAGCCTCGACGGCGTCGTGCAGGCGCCCGCCTATGCGGACGAGGACACGAGCGGCGGCTTCCAGCACGGCGGCTGGAACGTGCGCTACCTCGACGAGACAGCCATGAACTGGGTGACTGCGAACGTGAGGGAGGCGGGAGGCTACGTGCTCGGGCGGCGCACCTACGAGACCTTCGCGGCCTACTGGCCCAAGGCTCCCGACGCGCCGCGGACGCTCTCCGAGCCCATGAACTCCCTTCCGAAGCACGTCGCGTCGCGGACGCTGCGGGAGCCGCTGCCGTGGGCCAACTCGCGACTCCTGGGCGCTCCGCTCGCGGAGGCGGTCGCGGCGCTCAAGCGCGAGAACGGCAAGAGCCTCCTCGCGATCGGGAGTCCGGAGCTGGTCCGGAATCTCCTCGAGCTGGACCTCATCGATGAGCTCCGGCTCATGGTCGCACCGGTCATACTGGGCGGCGGCAAGCGGCCCTTCCATGCCGACGGGTCTTTGAGGAGCTTCCGCCTGTCCTCAAGCCGGGTGACGGGCACGGGCGCCGTCTTGGTGACCTATGAGAGACGGGACTATGAGTCGAGCCAGAAACCGCGCACATTAAGGAGAGCAGAATGAGCGTCACGAAGAAGGCGGAGAGCACGGCGGACCGCGAGATCGTGATCACCCGCCTCATCGACGCGCCCGTGCCGCGCGTATGGCGAGCCTGGGCGGACAACGATGAGATCGTGAAGTGGTGGGGGCCGCACGGCTTCTCCGACGAGACCCGCTCGCGCGAGTTCAAGGAGGGGGGAATCTGGAAGCACGTGATGATCGGTCCCGACGGCGTGAAGTACCTCAACACGGCGAAGTACGTCGAGATCGTCCCCGAGAAGAAGATCGTCGTCAAGAACGGCGGCGGCAAGGAGTTCGACGAGAAGGGAGTGGGCTTCGTCTCGACGATCACCTTCAAGGCGGTCGGCGATAAGACCGAACTCACGATGCGCTTGGAGTGCATGACGGCGGCCATGAAGAAGCGGGCCGTCGAGGAGTTCCGCGCGATCGAAGGCGGCCAGCAGACGCTCTCCCGCCTCGACGCGCACGTCGCCGGGCAGTTCGTCATCTTCCGGCTCGTCGACGCGCCGCGCGAGCGCGTCTGGCGGGCGTGGACCGACGCGAAGGAGATGGGCGCCTGGTTCGGGCCGAAGGGCGCCGAGACCACGCATTCCGACCTCGACCTCCGCGTCGGCGGGAGCTACCACTACGCGATGAGGAGCGGCGGCGTCGAGATGTGGGGCCTGGCGACGTACCAGGAGATCGAGAAGCCCGCGAAGCTCGTCTACCTCCAGCGGTTCTCCGACAAGGACCGCGGCCTCGGCGTCCATCCGCTGGCGCCGACCTGGCCGAAGAAGCTGCTGACGACCGTCCTGTTCCAGGACTTCGGCCCGAAGACCTTGATCTCCCTGTATTGGGCGCCGATCGAGGCGTCCGCGGTCGAGCTCAAGACCTTCTCCGACGGCATGTCCGGCATGAACCAGGGCTGGGGCGGCTCGTTCGACCGGCTCGACGCCTTTCTCAAGGAGGGAAAATGACCCCCGCGAAAGCCGAGCCGCGCCTCGTCCTCAAGCGCCTGATCGACGCTCCGCGCGAGCGCGTGTTCAAGGCCTGGATCGACCCCGTCGAGTTCGCGAAGTGGTGGGGTCCTCACGGCTTCACCGCGCCGGTCGTCGAGCTCGATGCCCGGCCGGGGGGGAAGATCGTCGTGTACATGCAGGGCCCCAAGGGCTCTCCTTGGGAGAAGCCGTATCCGATGGGCGGGGAGTTCCGCGAGGTCTCCCCGTTCGACCGGATCGTCTTCACCGCGTCGATCACGGGCGCGGACGGAGTCCTGGTTCACGAGAATCTCAACGAGGTGACCTTCGCCGACAAGGGCGGCAAGACCGAGCTCGTCCTCAAGGTCACCGTCCTCAAGACCACTCCCGGGTTCGCGAAATCGCTCGCGGGCATGGAGCAGGGCTGGACCCAGAGCCTCGAGAAGCTCGACGCTCTTTTCGCCTGAGACCGGAGGAGACACGGACATGATCAATATCCTGAAGATCGCCGGCGCCGCCGTCGCGCTCGCCGTCGTCGTCGTGCTCGCGCTGGCCGCGGGCAAGCCGGACGAGTTCCGCGTCGAGCGCAAGGTGACGATCGGCGCCGCCCCGGCGAAGATCTTCCCGTGGCTCGAGGACCCGCGCAGGACGGTCGAGTGGTCGCCGTGGGAGAAGAAGGACCCGAAGCTGAAGAAGACTTTCAGCGGAGCGGCGAAGGGCGTCGGGGCCGTCTACGAGTGGGACGGCAACAAGGACATCGGCGCGGGGCGTCTCGAGATCGTCGAGGCGGAGGCCCCGAAGAAGGTCGTCATGGACCTTCATTTCCTGCGCCCCATGGAAGGCCGCAACGTCGCCAGATACGAGGTGACCCCAGTCGCGGGCGGCAGCGAGGTGGCCTGGTCCATCGAGGGCCCGATGCCGTTCGTCTCCAAGGTCATGTACGTTTTCTTCGATATGGACAAGATGATCGGGGCCGAGTTCGAGAAGGGCCTGGGCGACCTGAAGGTCCTGGCCGAGAAGCCCTGAGAGGCGTCCCAGTCCGTCAACATCGAATTTACGCCCCGGCCATCGCCAGGACTTGGCCGCGCATGGCAGACTTCATGGGAACCACGGAGGTCATCATGAAGATCCGAGCCTCGCTCCTCATCTTGTCGGCCGTTCCGCTCGCGGCGCCGGCGCAAGTCCTGAGCTCCGCTCCGCGAGTGTCTTCCGGCCCGGTCACGACGACGTCGACCTCGCCGGCGCCCGGCTTGCAGCCGCCGGCCGCCCCGACCCGGCCCCCGAGTCTCGGCGAGTCTAATCCCGCCCTGCCGCTGCCCGGCACGGCCAATCCGGGCGTCCTCGGCGCTCCGATGGTCCCGAACCCGATGCCGGCGCCGGGCGCGGCCGGCGCCCCGAGCGCGGGCAGCGTTTCCCAGGCCCCGCTGATGCGGACGGAGCGTCAGGAGGAGTCTCAGGAGCGGCGCAGGGAGAGGCAGGACCTGCGCGCCATCCGGGACGCGGTCATGCGTCGTCCGACGGCGGGGCCGACCGGGATGAACCTCGGGCCGGCCGTGCGCGACCTGGACGTGGTCCGTAAGAACGGCAAAGTAGTCCTGACCGGCGTCGTCGCCACGCAGGCCGAGAAGGACGCGGCCGGGGCGAGGGCGTCGCAGGCGGCGGGGGGCAAGGAGATCGTCAATCAGATCACGGTGGGGGCGGCTAAGCCGTGAGGAGCAGCGGGCGGGCGCCGGCCTGATCCCGATCCGTTTTCCCGGGTCCCAGGGGGCCTAGGCCTCTTGTTGCCGTAGGGGGGACCCGAGGGCCCACGCGCCGCGGCCCGGGTCCGGTTATCATCTCTATAGATGAAGAACACGCGCCGCGTCCTCGCCGGCTTCCTCTCTTTCCTGACCCTCGCGTTCGCCCCGGGTCTCGTCTCCTATCAGGCGGCCGCCCAGGTCGTCAACGGCGCCGCCGCCGGCCGCTCCGGCGGGATCCCGGTGGTCCCGACGTACGGCGCGAACGGCGTCGGCATCGCGCCTCTCTCGCCCGCGACGTTCCTCGCGCCCGGCCTCAACGGCGGCCTCTCCGCTCCCGCGTTCAGCGCCCCGGTCCCGACGCTTTCTCCCGCGTTCGCTCCGGCGGCCCTGACGCCGTCGGCCGTCGGCGCCGCCGCCGCGATCCCGTCCCTGCCCGTGTCCGCCGTGGCCGCCCAGGCCCTCGCGGCCCGCGCGCTCGGTACGCCCACGGAATCCGCTCCCGCGATCGTTCCCGCCGGCGCGGCGACGACCCGGGACGACGCAGCCCCGGCCGATAACGCCAAGGCTCATCTCGCGCTCGCCGGCGAACAGCTCTCCGCCGCCGCCGACACCGAGAAGACCGGCATCCTCGACGCCTTCTTCACCGGCGCGCGCACGATCTACGGCCGCCTGACCGGCGACAACGCGGCGTCCGGCTCGATGGTGGCTGCGCCCGCCGGGACGGCGGTCGCCAACGAAGTCCCCGCCGCGAAGGCCTCCGCTCAGACCGCGACGGCCCCGACGCCCGTCGCGCTGATCGGCACGGGCCTGCAGCCCGGCGACAAGTTCCTGACCGCCGCCGCGGCCGACGAGAAGCCGCAGGTCCCCGCGCCCGCTCCCTCCGCGCCCGACGCCGCGACCGGCGCGCGCGCGCTGAAGTGGATGTACATCCAGGACGCGATCAGCATGTCGGTGTTCATCATGACCTCGATCGCCTACCCGATGGTCGTGATCCCCGCCGTCGGCGCCGTGACCTACGGCGTGCTGATGGCCCTCGGGCCGCTGGCCGCCATCGCCCTCGGGCCGCTGTCCGGCATGATCGCCAACCGCTTCGCCCCGCGCGAGGGCCTGGCGATCCTCTCCGCCCTGCGCGCCGTCCTCACCGTGGCGCTCCCCGTGATGGCCCTGACCGGCATGATCAGCTTCTGGCCGCTGCTGATCGCCTCGATCGCCAACGGCTGGCAGTTCTCGCTGCTGATGACGAGCCGCACCGCCTACACGCGCCGCTTCGCGATCACCGACCCCAAGCAGAGCCGCAGCTGGCTGCACATCGGCAACCTGACCACGATCGGCTTCTCCATCTACTTCGTGCTCCAGGTGCTGATGGGCTCGATCGGCCAGATCGGCGGCGTCGTCGACGCGATGAGCCCGATGATGCCCTTCTGGATCTCGGCCGCGGTCAACGTGGCCCTCATCGGCCTGAACATGTGGAAGATCCCCAAGATCGCCAACATCGTCGCCAACGCGGCCGGCGCGGCGAAGGCGGCGGCGGAGCCTTTCGCGAAGAAGGCGGCCGCCTTCGTCAAGAAGTTCTGGAAGGAGATCGCCCTGTTCGCCGGCACGATGGGCGTGTACGCGTGGGGACTGCCCATCGCGCTCCCGCTGATCGGCACGGGCATCGGCTCGCCGCTGTGGATGGCGGCCGCGCTGGTGTACTGGATCTCCCGCACCGCCACCTTCAAGACGGTGATGTCGACGCCCAAGATCCGCAACGCCCTGCTGCTGTCGGCGCTGGCCGCCGGCCTCATCTATCCTTTCCAGAACCTGGCGATGCCGCTGATCGCCGCCTCGCTCGGCGCCAAGGCGCTGATCTACGGCCAGCTGCTCGGCGCGTTCTTCTTCGGCCAGCTGCTCTCCAACGCGAGCATGGCGCGCCTGCCCGAGGTGCGCATCCCCCTGATCGGCAAGACGGTCGCGGCCGAGCGGCTGCTGCAGGCCGGCGTGCTGACCTTGGCCGCGATCTGGGCCGGCGTGCGCCTGTTCCCCGGCAATCTCCTCGCCGTCGCCGGGGCCGTCGCGGTCGGCATGGCCCTCATCGCCATCACCTCGCGCCTGACCAACCGCGGCTGGATCAAGTTCTTCGGCGTCGGCCTGCTGGCCGCGGTCGGCGTGGCCCTGTCGTGGGGCTTCTACCCCGGCATCTTCGCGTCCGTCATGCTGCTCGGCCTGTTCGTCGGCCCGTTCGTCTCGGCGATCAACACCTACATCAGCGGCAACTCCGACCCCAAGATGGTCTCGCAGACCTTCGGCGTGAGCAGCTCGCTGTTCAACGCGATGACCTCGTTCGGCTACGGCCTGCTGTCGGCGACGACGAAGGCCTACGGCGACCCGGCCTTCCCGAGCGCGCTGACGCCGATCATCGCGGTCTACGTCGCCGCCGCGGTCCTGTTCTTCCTCGCGCCGCGCTGGCTTCCGGGCCTGCCCGAGAAGAGCCTGCGCTCTCCCGAGCCCAAGAAGCCCGCCGCGTAATCCGGTATAATCCGCGGCATGCCCGGCCCCAAGATCGCGTCCATCGATTTCGCGCCGCCCGCGGACTGCTCCTCGGGCGATTGCGACCTGACGGTCGCCTTCGAGGGGGGCGGCGGCTCCACCTTCAAGGTCGCGACCTTCGATCGCGCGGAGTCGTGGATGGCCGGCTCCAAGTCGAAGGCCTGGTGGTCCGAGCCCGTCCTGTTCGTCTCGAGCCTCGACCCCGCGACCGTGCGCGCCGCCGTCGAGGCGATGGCCGCGGAGATGGGCGGCTACTGGCTGCGCTACTACCACCGGAGAAGGAAGTGAGCCCGGTCTCCAGCCCCGTCGGCCACATCGAGCTCACGCACCTGACCGATCCCGCGCGCCCCGAGCACGGGAGCGGGGTCATCGAGGTCTACCTCAAGGACGGCCGCCAGTTCACCTTGCTGGCCGCCACGCCGTCCTGGTTCAAGGAGGAGCTGACGCGGCTCGGGCTCAAGTTCTACTACGGTCCCGCCGTGCTGTTCCTCAAGAAGCTGGACCTCGCCGCCGCGCGCAAGGCCGCCAAGGACATGCTGACCGAGAACGAGCAGCTGCTCGTCCGCTACGACACCCCGCGCCGCACCTTGCCCGACGTCCTCGCCGCCTTCCGCGCGGCGCATCCGTGACCTAAGGCCCAACGATTCACGGGCCGCTTGCCGTCGAGGAACTGGGTCGTTGGGCCCCTCCCCGTTCCCGGCCCAGTTGATAGTATCCGGCCATGAAACGATTCCTCGCGGCGTGCGTCTCGCTTTCGCTCATCCTCGTCTCGGCGCCGCTGCCCGCGTGGTCCCAGGTCTCCTCCGCGATCTCGGGCGCGGTCACGGGCGTCTCCGGCGCCTCGGCCGGGGCCGCCGCGGCCTCCGCCATCCCCCAGCTCTCGATGCCCGCGATGAGCCTGACCGCCCCGGCCCTCAGCGGCGCGCTGTCCGCGCCGATGGCGAACAGCCCCGTTCCCTCCGCCAATCAGCGCGCGCCGATCTCCGCCTCCTCGCCCGTCGAGCAGCGCCAGGCGCTCGCGATCGCCGCGCCGCTCGCCGCCGAGACGCTCCCGCCCGCCGCGGCCAAGCCCGAGTCCCGCGGACCGGTCACGGCCGACGCGAAGAGCCTCGCCGCGGCCCGCGTCGACGTCGCCGAGGCCGCCGGCTCGATCGAGAAGGGCACCGCGTCGAGCAGCCGCTGGGCCGCCGCGCGCATGATGGACCGCCTCCTCGGCCTCGAGGAGTCCGGCGAGCGCGAGCCGATCGTCGAAGGGCTGCCGCCGGCCGGGATCCTCTCCGCGGGGCTCGAGCCCGCCTCCGTGTCGGACCGCTCCTCCCGCGCCTCGGTCCCCTCTCCGAAGGCGCCCGATAACGGCCCGCGCCGCACGCCGCTCGTCGGCGCGCTCAAGATGGCCGCCACTGTCGCCGCCGGCGCCGTCCTGACCGTCGGCCTGCAGATGGCCGCCGTGGCGCTGCTGCCCGCGATCTTCGGCGTCGTGCCCGTCGCCGCGGTCTGGGCCGTCAGCTCCGGCGTCCTGCTCTTCCCGCTCGCGCTGTATGCCCGCTATCGCCTCGCCAGGCGCGACTCCCCGCGCCTGAACAAGGTCAAGACCATCCTCGACCTCTCGCTCGGCGCCTTCGCCGGCGCGGTCTTCATCGCCGTGCCCAGCGCCGCGGTCGTCCTCACGGGCGCGGGCCTGCTGACCGCGGCCCTGCCGCTGGCCGCCCTCTCCGCCGGCCGCTGGTTCGGGGGCTCCTCGCTCGCCGACGCCGTGCTGACCTGGGCGGTGCTCGGCATCACTCCCGCCGTGGTCGGCGCCGCCTCCGTGGCCGGTCTCATCGGCCTGGCGCCCATCGTCGGCCTGATGGTCCTGCCCGTGATGACGACGATCGCCTTCTTCCTCGGACGCCTGATCCACTCGGCCGAGACGGGAGCGCCCTTCTCAGTGCCCGGCTCGATGCAGAAGATCCGCTTCCCGTCCTTCCAGTGGGTGATGATCGGCGTGGTCTTCGCGCTGCTGACGGGCTACTCCGCCGTCTACACGAACGTCGCGTTCGGCGTGTGGACCTTGCTCGGCGGCCGCTCCGGCAACGCCGCGACGACGATCGAGGTGAACTCGGTCTGGAGCTTCGTCAAGAAGATCCTGAGCTACGTCACCTTCAACCGGCTCTACTTCGGCCTGCTCGCCTACACGGCCTTCACCGGCTTCGCCAGCCCGCTCACCTTCCTCGTCATCGCCTTCTCGGGCGAGCGCATGTCGGTCTGGACGGAGAAGCTCCTGGGCCGGATCCTTCCCAAGTCGGCGCCCGCCCCGTCCACGGCGGCGGCTCCCGTCGAGGACCCCAACAAGCTGAACGACGCCCCGCCGAAGTGGCCCGCGTTCCATTACTGGGCGAAGTCGTTCCTCATGATCGGCACGATGGCCGGCGCGGGCGTCCTGCTCGCCGTCACCGTGTTCGGCGTCACGAGCCTCCTGACCAACCTCGGCATCGCCTCGGTGCTCGCCTTCGTCCCCTTCTTCTTCGCCAAGAAGATCATCAAGCTCGTCATGAAGGCCCAGCCCACGACGAAGGAGCAGGACCCCGAGTTCTTCGAGATCATGGAGGGTCTCCGGGACAAGATCAACGCCGGCCGCCGCGCGAGGGGTAAAAAAGAGATCCCGATGCCGGAGATGGTCATCGACCCGATGGACGCCCCCAACGCCTACGCGACGGGCCGCAGCCCGTTCGCGGCGATGGTCGGCGTGACCAAGGGCATCAAGGCGATGACCCTCGACCCCGAGATCGTCCGCGACGGCGTGGTGCGCCTCATCGCCTCCTCGGACGCGGGCACCAAGGAGTTCAAGGTGTTCCGCAAGGCGATCGCCGGCTCGGTCACCGGCGTCCCCGCCGACGCGACCCCGTCGCAGGTCGCGGCCGCCGTGCTCAAGGCCGACCGTTCCGAGCTCAAGGCGCTGGGCGTGCGCATGCTGCGCGGCGTCCTGAGCCACGAGTTCTCGCACGTGATGGACCGGCACATGCTGTCCGGCTCCATCGGCGGCGCCATCGCCTCCGGCGTGGCGTTCGCGTCCTACGGCGTGATGTGGGCCGTCGGCCACGCGCAGATCCTCGTGCAGAAGGCGCTCGGCATGCGGCCGAAGCAGGCTCAGGAGGACGCGGCCAAGGCGAGGACCGAGGGCCCGGGCGCCAAGGTCGAGTCTCTCGACCCGATCTCGACCGGCGTCATCATCAAGTCGCTGCCGGCCCTGCTCCGCCTGTTCGCGGCGCTGTGGGCCCCGGTCGTGCTCCAGGTCCTGCAGATGGCGTCCTCGCGCAACAACGAGGGCATGGCCGACGAGGACGGCGCGCTGCTGAGCGAGGACCCGGAATCCCTCGCGCTGGCGCTCGGCCTTCTCACGACCTGGCGGCCGCCGTCGGGCTTCCGCCTGCCGGGCGTCGCGATCCCGCGCGCGGCGTCCCTGCAGCACATCATGATCGTCAACCCGCTCGAGCAGCTCGAGACCGCGGGCGCGCTCCCGAAGAAGTCCGCCGCCGGCGGGCCGACCCGGGCCGACGACCTGATCTTCGAGCTCTTCATCACGCATCCGAACACCGGCGTGCGCATCCGCAAGCTGTGGGACATGTCCGAGGCGATGCGGGGGATCAAGCCCAAGCCCCGGCCGCCCGAGGACGGCGGAGGCGGGGGACCACGGGTCTCCTTCGCTCCGCACGCCGGACCCGCCTCCGAGAGAATCGGGGGCGGTCTTCTTCGGGGCGCATGGGCCAAGCTGAAGGCTTCCCTGCGCGTGCTCCCCGATGAGGACCGCAACCGCCAGTTCTGGATCTACACCGCGGGCCAGGCGCTCCAGCTGCTCGGCGGCAACTTCCATTACACGGCGCTGCCGGGACTCGTGGCGCCGTCGAAGGAAGACGCAGCCAAGCTTGGCTACAACCGCGCGATCAACTGGGGCGCGCAGGCCGCCGCCTCGCTGTCCACCGGCCCGCTGGTCGACCGCACCTCGACGCAGAAGGTCATCATCTGGACCCACCTCGGGCGCTCGGTGCTCATGCTGCTCGTCCCGGTCCTGTTCTTCTCCGGCTACTTCGGCTTCGCGCTCTTCACGGGCCTGGTCGCGGCGGCGGGCTTCCTCCAGATGGCGGGCATGACGGCGGGCTCGGTGGCCTTCAACCGCATCCTGGCGGGCGACGTCGCGCACTACAACCGCGCCAACGCGGTCTCGACGATCGTGATGAACGTCGTCGGCGTGGTCGGCCCCCTGCTCGCGGGCGCGTTCATCGCGGCGGTCGGCGCCCGCTTCGGGCTCCTGTCGGGCAACGCCATGTCCTACGCCGTCTACGGCGTCCTGCTGCTCGCCGCCGCGGTCGGCTACGGCCTCTTCCTCAAGCTTCCTCGCGACGAGATGATGTCCGCGCGCCGGGAGCTGTCCGAGCGCCTGAAGGAGGACGGCGTCGCCGGCGCGGAGTTCCGCGGCGTCACGGCCGGGCAGATCGAGGGGCGCCCGGCCATCTTCGTCGAGGTGGACGGCGATCCGTCCCGGGCCGTCGTGCCCGCTTCGTTCGGCGGCTTCGCGGTCAAGGCCGTCGCGCGGCGGCGCGTCTTCAACGAGGTCATCCAGGGCTTCAAGACGATCTGGGCGGACCGTTTCCTGCGCCTCTATCTGCTCACGACGACGGTCGCGGTCATGTCGGGCGACGCGCTGCTCTTCGCGGCCCTGCCCCGCTTCATCGCCGACGTGCTTCACGCCGGTCCGGGCTCCTTCGGGCTCTTCCTCGCGGCGGCGGCGCTGGGCTCCGGCGTCGGCTCCGGCCTGATGGCCTTCCTCCGCGACCCCGAGCAGATGGCGCTGGCGCCGGCCGCGCGCGTGTTCCGCTCGGAGCTGTCCGCGCGGGAGGCCGCTCTGGACGGCGGCGCGCTCGACGCGGCGTCCGCCGCCTTGCGCGGCGCCGCGCCCGCGGTGCTCGCCCGCTATAAGGCGGACTGGGCCCAAGGCGGAGCGGCCGTCTCGACCGAACGCTTCGGGTCCGACCTCGTCGCCGAGGCCGCGCGCGCCGTCGGCGCGGCGCTGGGCCGCGCCGAGGCGGAGGCGCTCGCGCTCCTGGAGTCTTCGAGCGCGGCGAGCGACCTGCGCGCCTGGGCCTCCTTGCGGGGCGCGAAGCTCCTGGCCGGGGCCTACAAGGACGCGACGATCGGGATGAACCATCTCGAGCGCCAGGGCAAGTGGACCTCCTGGCTGCACGGCCTGTCGTGGCTCGCCTACGGCGCGCTTTTCTTCACGGGCCACCTGCAGCTGGCCGCGGCCCTGATGCTCCTGTCCGCGCTCCTCGGCGCGCCCGGGGTCGTGGTCTGGACGAGCCTCACGACCAAGGTGGTCTCCGGGTCCTATAATCAAAGCCAGGGGAAGATCTACTCGGCGATGTACTTCTACCAGCTGGTCTTCGCGATCATCGGCGTCCTGCTCGTCGGCCTGATGATGGCCTCCCTGCCGACGATGACCGTGCTGTGGATCACGGGCGGCGTCATGGTCCTGTGCGCCCTGTGCGACTTCCTCGCTCCCGCTTTGATCTTCCCGATCAAGCGCAAGACGCGATAACCGAGATATGGCTCGCGTCGCTCCGAGTTCCGTCGATTGCGTATTCATTCATTTCACTTGCAGCGCCGAAGGTGAAATCCACGGATACGCAATCGAATATTCCGCTCTCCGACGGGAAAGCCCCTGTCGCCATCCTTGGAAACGCGCGTAATTATCGTCGCAATTCGGGGTCGCACTAAAGGACTGATCCGGCGGTAGGCCCTCCGGACGGCCTCAGACCCACCTTTGGAGTCCTATGGCCTCTCGCCCGTTGGGACCAATGCCTGAGCCCCGTTGGGACCTATGACCCGCCTAAGAACGCGGATCGGGCGTTATAATCGAATCAGCAGATACAGGAGACTTCCGATGAAGCGCTTTCGCTCCGTGATCGCCCTCGCACTCTCGCTCGCCCTCGTCGTGGTCTCCCCGGGCTCGAGCGCCTACCACGCCGCCGCGCAGACCATCGGCGCCGCCGCGAACGGCTCCGCCTCCGCCGGCGTGTCCGGCGTCTCCGGCGCGAGCCTCGGCCGCGCGAACGGCGTCTCCGCGATCCCCGCTCTCGCTGCGACCAGCCTGAACCTGTCCTCGGCCCTCTCCGCGCCCTCGATCGTCCCGTCCGCGCTGCCGAACGCCGCCGTTCCCGCCGCGCCGGCCGCCGCGAGGACGCCCGTCGCGCCGAAGGCCGCCTCTCCCGTCGCCGCGGCGAAGGCGGTTCAGGGCGCGATCGCCGCGCCCGCGAAGTCCGTGATCGCCGCGGCCGTCTCCTCCCTCCACACCGTCGTGTCCGGCCCCGCCGCCGATTCCAAGTCCGCGGAGACGCAGGCCGCCGAGGCCGCGCTCCAGTTCGACGGCGCCTTCGCGAAGAAGAAGGACTCGAGCAAGGGCATGCCCGACCAGGACGTCGACGAGAACGGCAAACCCTCGCGCGACGGCGGCGTCGACGAGCTCGGCAACCCGCGCCGCACCGGCGGCGAGGGCGGGCCCGACGACCGCTCCGACCCCGACCAGGACGGGCGCGGCGGCGGCGACGGCCTCTTCGGCGCGCTGCGCTCGGGCCGCCTGAACGCCTTCGCGATCGGCGACCGGGCGACGGTCTCCCTGCGGTCCGCGAAGAAGGAAAGCGGCAAGGGGATGCCCGACCAGGGCCTCGACGAGAACGGCAGACCCTCGCGCGACGGCGGCGTCGACGAGCTCGGCAACCCGCGCCGCACCGGCGGCGAGGGCGGGCCCGACGACCGCTCCGACCCCGACCAGAGCGACCGCGGCGGCAACAGCGGCCTGTTCGGCCTGTTCGGCGTGGGCCTGCTCGGCGGCGCCGCGGCGGCCGTCGCGGGGCTGTCCTTCGGCTCGATCGCGATGTTCCCGATGATCATCGCTTCGCTCATTCTTCATGAGATCGGCCACGCGCGCATGGCCGACAAGCTCGGCGACCCGACGGCCCGCCTGCAGAACCGCGCTTCCTTCAATCCCCGTCATTGGATGACGCACATCGATCCCGTCTGGACTTTGCTGATCCCGGCCGCCACCTTCCTGTTCGCCGGCATGATCTTCGGCGGCGCCCGCCCCGTGCCGGTCGAGCCCCGCTACTTCAAGAACCCGGTCAAGGACATGGCGCTCGTGGCCCTCGCGGGCCCCGCGGTCAACATGGGCCTGGCCGCCGCCGGCGCCCTCGCCGTCACCGGCGCCGTGGCCGCGGGCCTCGGCACGGCGGTCATCGCGACGCTCGGCATGTTCGTGTTCCTGAACGTCCTCCTCGCGATCTTCAACCTGATCCCGATGCCGCCCCTGGACGGCAGCCACATGCTCAAGGCCGTCCTCCCTTATAAGGCCCGCGCGGCGATGGACAACGTGATGGACCGCCTCGGGCCGATGGGCATGCTCCTGCCGATGCTGGTGATCTTCATGGTCGCCGGCGGCGCGATCGCCGGCGCGGCGATGCTGGTCGCCAAGCTCATGATCGGCGGCGTGATGGCCGTGACCGGCGTGCAGATGGCGAGCGCGTTCCTGCCCGCCGTGGCGGCCCTCGGCCTCGCGGTCGGCCAGATCGGCGCCGGACAGAAGGCGGGTCGGGCCGCGGCTCAGGAAGCCGCGGCGCCCGGACCCTCCGGTCCGTCGAAGACCGGCGCCGCGTCCAACGGCGGCAACGCCCCCGTCGACCTGATCGTGATGTTCGGCGACAAGAAGACCAAGCTCCACGACTCCCACATCTCCAACGTGGACGTGAACCTGCCCTCCGGCGTCGAGCAGTACACGCGCCTGCAGCAGGCGATGCTGGCCCAGCTCGAGACCGCCGGCCTCGACGCGTTCGTCCTCGAGCCCTACAAGGCGACCCCGCTCGCCACCTACGCGCGCATCAACGCCGCCACGATCCGCGTGGACGGCGCCTCCGCCGCCGAGTTCATGAAGTCGATGGCGGCGCGCGGCTTCGCCGTGTACCCGAACGCCGAGCGCAAGATCATCCGCCCCGTGCCCGTCTCCCCCGAGGACATGGACCCGGGCGCGCGCAACGCGGTCACGATGGACGAGAACCTCAGGATCGTGAAGGCCGACCTCGGCCAGGCCGAAGCGGAGAAGATGTGGGGCAAGCCGGTCCTCGGCTTCTGGTCCGGCCTGTGGGCCAAGGTCTTCAAGACCGAGGCGCCCCAGCCCAAGTTCGGCGTCATCGACTCCGGCGCGGACACGTCGCATCCGCTGCTCAAGCGCGTCAAGGAGGTCAAGAACATGACCTCCGGCGAGAACGTGGACGACATCGGCCACGGCTCGTGGGTACACTCGACCGTCCTGCACATGGCCCCGTGGTCGCGCAACACGACGCACTACAAGACCTTCCTCAACGGCGGCGCGACCCTCGACGACATCCTCAAGGCGCTGACCCAGGCCGGCAACGACGGCAACCTCGTCATCTCCAACTCGTGGGGCGACGACGAGGGCGACCCGAACGGCCCCGACGCCCAGCTCGTCAAGAAGCTGGCCCAGGAAGGGCACATCATGGTCTTCGCCGCCGGCAACGCCGGCTCGGGGAAGAACACGATCGGCGCGCCCGCCATCGTGACCTACAAGGACCCGACGACCGGCGCGATCCGCGTCGTTTCTGTCGCGGCCGCAGGCCGCGACAAAAAGATCGCTTATTTCTCGTCCCGCGGGCCGGGCTCGCCGAAGACCTCCAAAGATCCGTCCTATAAAGACCATCGACCCGACCTGACGGCCGTCGGCTACAACATCGAGGGCGCGTGGCCCTCGGCGCTCGGCGACGCCGACCGCGTGGACGGCGAGAAGGGGCCCGTGAAGGCCATCTCCGGGACCTCGATGTCCACCCCGGGCGTGGCCGGCGCGATCGCGCTGCTGGCGATGATGTTCGGCGCGACCGAGATCGGGCCCAAGCTCGACGCCGTCGTCAACGCGGTCATGTCCACCCTCGAGAAGACCGGCCAGAGCCCCGACGCCGAGGGCGAGGGCTTCATGAACGTGGACGCCGCGTACAAAAAGCTGAAGTCTGTCTTTTCAACGCCCGCGCGGGACGTCTCTTCCTACCGGGCGATGAAGTCGCGGCTGAGCGAGCTCGACGGCTTCATCGCGATGTCGGGGTCCTGGAAGTACGGCGTCATGATCGACTCCGGCGAGTTCTCGCGCGCCCTGCAGGAGCGCAAGTCCGTCGCCGCCGCCCTCGCGGCCATGGAGGCCGATCATCCCGGCATCGCCTACCGGTCCAAGGGCGCTTTCGGCCGCTGGTGGGAGCGCGTCAACGGCCGGGCGCCGAAGCGATAAGAGGACATGGAGACATCATTTCGTTTGAAGGCGATGGAGTCCGCCGTCGAGACTCCGGCTCGCCGTGCCGCCGGCACGGCCGAGCGCTCGATTCTAAATGCGACCGGCGCCGCGCCCAAACCTTAACGGAGATCGTGCCATGACTTCCTCAGCGATGTTCATAGTCGAAGACGATGATCATTTTCGCGAGACCTTCATCGACGTCATGTCGTTGAAGGGCATCGAAGTGACCGGCGCCCGCACCGGCGACGAGGCCATCAAGGCCCTGCGCCAGAGCCAGCCCTCGGTCATCATCATGGACGTCCAGCTGCCCGACGTGCACGGCTTCGACCTGTGCCGCAAGGTCAAGCGCCTCGACAACCAGAAGGACACTCCGGTCATCTTCGTCTCGGCCTCCACGCAGTACGCCGATCCGCGCGACCGCGTCGAGGGCCTGATGGCGGGCGCCGAGCAGTTCCTGCCCAAGCCGATCACCGTCGAGAAGCTCTGGGGCGAGATCGAGCTGGTGCTCAACGGACACGGCAAGCACCACTAGCCCGGTGTTCGAATGAGAAGGCCCGGGCGGGGTTCCCCGCCCGGGCCTCTTCTATTTTGGACTCGCACCGGTGCGAGTCGCGGCGACTGTTTCCGGAAACAGTCGGTTCGGTATTAAGCGATCGTGACCTTCTTGTCGAGGTACACGTCCTGGATCGCGTTGAGGATGCCGATCCCGTCCTTCATCGGGCGCTGGAACGCCTTGCGGCCGGAGATGAGGCCCATGCCGCCGGCGCGCTTGTTGATGACGGCGGTCTTCACGGCCTCGGCGAGGTCGCTGGCGCCCGAGGAGGCGCCGCCCGAGTTGATCAGGCCCGCCCGGCCCATGTAGCAGTTGGCCACCTGCCAGCGGGTCAGGTCGATGGGGTTGTCGGTCGTCAGCTTCTCGTAGACCAGCTTGCTCGTCTTGCCGAAGCCCTTGATCGCGTTGTAGCCGCCGTTGTTCTCGGGCAGCTTCTGCTTGATGATGTCCGCCTGGATGGTGACGCCGAGGTGGTTGGCCTGGCCCGTGAGGTCGGCCGACACGTGGTAGTCCTTCTCGGCGGTCTTGAACGCGTTGTTGCGCACGTAGCACCACAGGATGGTGGCCATGCCGAGCGAATGCGCGGCCTCGAACGCCTGGGAGACCTCCCAGATCTGGCGGCGGGACTCCGCCGAGCCGAAGTACACCGTAGCGCCGACGGCCACGCAGCCCATGTCGTAGGCCTGCTTCATGCTGCCGTACATGGTCTGGTCGAAGGTGTTCGGGTAGCTCAGCAGCTCGCTGTGGTTGAACTTCAGGATGTACGGGATCTTGTGGGCGTACTTGCGGGCCGTCATCCCCAAGACGCCGAGCGTGGAGGCCACGCCGTTGGCGCCGCCTTCGATCGCGAGCTTGACGATGTTCTCCGGGTCGAAGTAGATCGGGTTCGGCGCGAACGAGGCCGCGGCCGAGTGCTCGATGCCCTGGTCGACGGGGAGGATGGAGACGTAGCCGGTCCCCGAGAGGCGGCCGTGGTCGTACAGGGACTGCAGGCTCTTGAGCACCGGGGTGGGACGGTCGGAGAGGGCGAAGAGACGGTCGACGGAGTCCGGGCCCGGGAGGTGGATCGTCTCCTTGGGGATGGCGGTGCACTTGTGCTCGAGGAGCTTGGCGTCGGCTCCGAGCAGGGCTTCGATGTTGGTGGTCATGGTTGGCGAGTCTCCTTTGGTCCGGAAAGCGGTCACTATTATACGAAATGGCCCCGAGCGGGGGACAATCCCGGTCATATGCAACGAATGAGCCTGAGGGGGAGCGGGCGCGGCGTCCGGTGTGGCTCCTCCGACCCGGGTTTGCTAATGTTGGGCGTGTTCGCACACCTCTGCCGGACCAGGAGAAGCCAACCGTGAGGAACAACCATTTCGCCGTCGCCGCCGTCGTTCTCGCCTCCTTGCTCGCCGCCCGCGCGTCGTCCGCGGCGGAGGACGGCCATCTGTGGGAGGTGACCTCCCGGATGGAGATGCCCGACATGCCCGCGGGGATGATGGGCGCGCGGACCGCCACGGTGTGCCGCGGTGAGGACGAGCGCGAGAACGTCTCCAAGGACAAGGAGATGAAGGACTGCGAGATCTCGGACCTCAAGCAGACGCCCGCGAGCGTGTCGATGACCGTGAAGTGCAAGGAGGGGCGCTCCGGCAAGATGGAGTTCGCCTACAACAAGGCGCGCACCGAGTATAAGGGAACGATGCGCATGAAGGACCCCGAGCACGGCGAGATGACGATGAGGCTCGCCGGCAAGCGGCTCGGGCCATGCGACGCCAAGAAGGCGCGCGCGGAGCAGACCGCGAAGGTCGAGAAGATCAAGGCCCAGGCCGAGGGCGCGCAGGCCGAGTACCAGGAGATGAGCCGCAGGTCCGAGCGCGACCAGCTCAAGGGCTGCGCCAAGGCCGTCGAGAAGATGGATCCCGACAGCCTCGGCATGTGGGGACACTGCTATAAGAAGAAGGACGCGAGCTGCAAGTCGATGCTGGAGACCTACACCAAGCAGCAGCCCAAGGTCGCCGAGGAGTGCACGGCCAAGGCCGAGGAGCTCTGCAAGCGCTACCAGACGGAGGAAGGCTTCCTCAAGGCCGGCCGCTCCCATGGCGAGGCCGCGGCGCGCATGTGCGGCGTGAGCCACGACGACCTGCGCAAGAAGTTGTGCAAGGGCGCCAGCAAGGACGAGTCCTACGAGTTCGTCGGCGCGCACTGCCCCGCGGAGGCGAAGCCCCTGGCCAAGAAGCATTGCGTGGGCCGCAGCTACACGGTCAAGGAAGGCGATCCGCGGCGCGTCGAGAAGAAGTGGTTCAAGTTCTGCAAGGCCGTCGCCGGCGCCGGTCTCGAGGGAGACGAGGCGGCTGAGAAGGCGGACGAGCCGGCCCCGACGCCCAAGGAAGCCAAGCAGCAGGCCAAGGACGAGGCGAAGAAGGCCGCCAAGGGCGCCGCCGTCGACGCGCTCAAGGGCCTGTTCGGCCGCTAGACGGGACGGGCCGCGGCATGGTCACGCTGACGCTGGCGCTCGGCCTCGCCGCGGCCGCCCCCGCGTCCGCGGCCCGGAACGCCTTCCCGAAGGCCGCGGCCGCCTACGTCGTCGAGCGCGACGGGAAGGTCCTGTGGAGCGGCAACGCCGGCAAGCGCGTCCAGCCCGCGAGCCTGGCCAAGATGATGACGGCTTTGCTCGTGATCGAAGAGGGGCGGCTCGACGAGACGGTGACGGTGAGCCGGGCGGCGGCTCGGGAGACGGGCACGCGACTGGGCCTGCGCGAAGGCGACCGCGTGAAAGCCCGCGACCTGCTGACCGCGGCCATCGTGCGCTCGGCCAACGACGCCTGCCGGGCGCTCGCGGACGTCCGCCGCGGAACGGAGGCGAAGTTCGTCGCGGCGATGAACGCGCGCGCCGAAGCGCTCGGCCTGAAGGACACGCGCTTCGCCAACGCCTGCGGCCACGACGCCGACGGGCAGTACTCGACGGCCGCCGACATCGCGGCGCTGGCCGGCCAGGTCGCGAAGAAGCCGGAGTACCTGGCCGCCGCGAGGCTAGAGCGCGCGACGGTCCGCACGGAGGGGGGGAGGGAGTTCACCTTCGACAACACCAACGCCCTGATCGGCCGCTACCCCGGCGCGGTCGGCCTGAAGACCGGGACCACGCCGGGCGCGGGCACCTGCCTGGCGGCGCTGGCGGAGAGGGACGGCGTCCGAGTCCTGATGGTGCTGCTGCGCGCGCGGGACCGCTGGTGGGGCGGCGACGCCCTGCTCGACCGCGCCTTCGCCGCGGACGCGCCGTGACCGGCGCGGCGGACGAGCGCCGCCGCACGGCGGCCGCCGCGCTGGCCGCCGCCGCCGTCCATCTCCCGTCTTTGGGCGGGGCGTTCCAGTTCGACGACTACAACGTCATCGTCCACGAGCCGGCGGTCCATTCCGCCTCGGCGCTGCTCGCGGCCCTGGCCGGCGGCGTGCGTCCCCTGCTCAAGGCGAGCTACGCGCTGAACTGGGCGCTCGGCCCCGGGCCGGCCGGCTTCCACGCGTTCAACATCGCGGTCCACGCGCTCAACGCCGCGCTGGTCTACGCGATCGGCCGCAGACTGTGCGCGCGCTGGCTCGGCGAGGAGAAGGCGGCGGGGCCGGCCCTGGCCGCGGCGCTGCTGTTCGCGCTGCACCCGGCCCAGACCGAGGCGGTGACCTACATCTGCGGGCGTTCGTCGTCGCTCATGGCGAGCTTCTATCTCGGCGCGGCGCTGCTGTATCTGCGGGGCGCCACCGGCGCGGCGGCGGCGCTGTTCGTCCTCGCGCTCTCGGTGAAGGAGACCGCGCTCACCTTGCCCGCCGCCTTGCTCCTGTTCGACGGGAAGCTCTCGCGCTGCCAGTCGCCGGCGTGGCTGGCCGCGGCGGCCGGGCTGGCCGCGATGCTCCTGAGCGCGCGCTATCGCGACCTGCTCGGCTACGGCTTCACTCAGCGGGGGCTGACGGAAAACCTCCTCACCCAGCTCAACGGCGTGTGGTACCTAATCGAACGGCTGATCACCCTGCGTGGCTTCAACATCGATCCCGGCCTCCCCGAGCTGCGCGCCTGGACCCCGGCGCTCGCTGCCCAGGCGGCGGGCCTCGCCGCGCTCGCCGGGCTCGGGCTGGCGAGCCTGCGCCGCCGGCCGGAGCTCGGCTTCGGGATCCTGTGGTTCTTCCTCCAGCTCGCCCCGACGAACTCGCTCGTCCCGCGCCTCGACCCGGCCAACGACCGCCAGCTCTATCTCGCGTGCTGGGGCCCGTTCCTGGCCCTGGCCGCCGCCGCGTCCCGCGCGATGACGCCGCTTCGCGCCCGCGCCGCCGCCGGGCTGCTCCTGGCGGCCTTCGCCGCCGCGAGCGTCGCGCGTCAGCTCGACTACCGCAGCGAGATCCGCCTGTGGGAGGCGAGCGTGCGCGAGGCGCCGGACAACGCCCGCGCGCGCAACAACCTCGGTCTCGCCTATCAGGAAGCCGGGCGCCGCGAGGAGGCCCTGGAGCAGTACCGGGCCGCGCTGCGGCTCCGCCCCGATTACACCAGGGCCGGCGTCAACAAGCGCCTCCTCGAGTGGGAGTCGGGCGGGGACTAGACTCGGGAAAGGAATTTTCGAACGTCGTCGTGGGTCCCCGCGAGAATGAATCGCAGTTCATCCCCGGAAAGCGAGTACAGAATCCGAATCTTCAGGCCCGCGCGCGCTTCCCATATGTCCCCGCGCAAGCGCTTGACGCCGAGGCCCGGCGGCTTGTTCCCGAATTCATAGAAGTCCATGACCTTCCCGGTCGCCTCCTTTGCGTCTTCCTTCACCTGGGGGTCGAGTTTCTTCAACTGCTTCAAGTACGCCGGGGCGAAGGAGACGCGCATGGTTCTACAACGTTTTCAGGTGGGCGGCGGCGGAGCGGGCGCTCTTGAATCTTTTGCCCCCGCGCGCGCGGCCGAGCTTTTCGACCTTATCCAGCTCGGCTTCCGTGTATTCGCTTGTTTCGCGGAGCACGGATATGGGAGCCAGCTCGATGTGCCCGGCGTTGAGGTAGAAGCCGACCATGCCCTTGCCGGGCTCAAGCTTGAAGAGACGCCGGATCTTCGCGGGAACCACCGTCTGCCCGTTCTTCCCGATGGGGGACACTGCGACAAGTTTGCTCATATTATCTCCTATATTCATATATTAGTATAATATGAGAAATAGACGCCGTCAAGGCCTAATGTCTCCATACTATCTTACGATCGAGAGGCGGGAAAAGTTCCCTACTTGAAGCGTTGGACGAGGTGCATCGTGAGGTTCCCGGACGCGGCGGCGGGCTCGAGGCCGTAGCGCTCGAGCTTGGCGCGCAGGCCTTCCTCCTCGAGCGTGCGGCCGCTGACGTAGACGACCTGCCCCGCCTTCGCCAGCTCGTCGAGCTTCGCGTGCAGGGCCTTCTCGTCGGTGAAGTAGCGCAGGTTCACCGGGCGGCGGCCGGCGAAATAAGGGATGTACACGGCGCCGCGGCCGTTCGCCAGGACCCAAGCCTCGGGCGGCGCGCTCGTCCTCGTCCACTCGGCCTCGACGAGGTCGGGGTTGTTCGCGGGGTCCGCGGCGGGGCGCACGACGTAGGCGAGGTTGAAGGCGAAGGCGGCGGCCGTCCAGGCGGCCAGCGCGCCGAGGCGCGCCCGCGCGGGAAGCGCCTTCAGGCCGAGGGTCGCCAGGGCCCAGAGCGCGATCAGGTCGCTGACGCGATAGACGATGGTGTACGGCTCCCAAGCGATGAACAGAACGGCGTAGCCCGCCAGCCACAGAAGCCAGAACAGCGCCTCGCGGGACCGGTCGACGGCGCCGCGCGCGGCGGCGAGGACGGGAAGGACGGCGAGGACGACGCCGGCGGACCAAGCGAAGACCTGGAGGCCGACGAACTCGGTGAAGATGCGCAGGGACATCCCGAGCCAGGAAGGGATCGCGGCGGACAAAGGTATGGAATGCCACAGGAACGAGCGGTCCGTCGTGAGGGCGGCGCTTCCCAGGAGCCAGAGCCTCAATTCGTTCATGTTCTGCGGCTTTACGGCAAAGAGGCCGGCGCAGATATAGGGAACGGCTACGGCAACGAAGAGAGAACTCAAATAAGGGAACGCCTCGCGCGGGCCCTTTTTTCGCGCGAGGACGAACAACAACGCGGGCAGCGCCATCACATGCCCGACATGGCCCAGGATCGCGCCCGCGTGCCAAACGCCGACCAGGCCCGGCCGTGGATGATCGGACAGCGCTTCTCGGGCCGCCAAGACGGCGAACAGCGAACCCAGCATGTAGACCTGGGCTTCGAGGCTCCAGAACCACCAGGCGTGGCAGACGGCGAGCGCGGCGGCGGCGAGGACGGATTCACGTTCGCCGCGCCCCATGCGGCGGAGAAGAGACGAGAAGACGGCGGCGCCTGCGGCGCCGAGAACGGAGTCGAGGACCTGGAGAACGAGCACCGATTGGCCTTGATACCCGAGAAAACGCCAGAGGCGATCGAAGCACCAGCCCACGACGCCGTACGCCAAGTGGTTGCCATGGACGAGATGCTTGAAGTCCGACAATTCCACGGCGATGGCGCAGGCGACGCCGTCGAAGTTGTAGAACAGCGACCGGATCGACAGGTTCAGGAAGAGGACGGCGAAGAACACCGCCGCCGTCGCCTGACCGTCGGTCCACGACATCTTCTTCATGCGGGGGCTATGGTATCAGAAATCTATTATAATGCCGCCATGAACGGACGCCTCCGCGAGAGGACGGTTCTCATCACCGGCGGCGGCCAGGGCATCGGCAAGGCCGCCGCGATCGCCTTCGCCAAGGAAGGCGCCCAGGTCGCGATCTGCGGCCGGAACGCCGCGAACCTGGGGGCCGTCGCGGCCGAATTGCGGGCGCTCGGGGCCAAGGTCGTCGCGGAGAGCTGCGACGTGACGGACGAGGGGCAGGTCGCGGAGTTCATCGCGGCCGTGGTCAAGGAGTTCGGGCGGATCGACGTCCTGGTCAACAACGCCGGCCTCCTGGGCCCGCGGGGGGCGCTCGAGAAGGTCTCCGCCGGCGACTGGCGGGCGACGATCGCGGCGAACCTGACCGGCCCGTTCCTCATGACGCGCGAGGTCCTGCGCGCCTCGATGCTCAAGCGGGAGCGCGGCGTGGTGATCAACGTGTCGTCGGGCCAGGGACGCAAGGGGACGGCCGGCTGGGGTCCGTACGCCGCGAGCAAGTTCGGGCTCGAGGGGCTGACCCAGGTGTGGGCCGACGAGACGCGCGCGCTCGGGCTGCGGTTCTACACGCTGAGCCCGGGGCCGACGGCGACGGCGATGCGGGCCGCGGCGGCGCCGGACGAGGACCCGAGGACGATCAAGAGCCCGGCCGTCGCGGCGCAGGCGTTCGTGACGCTCGCGCTCGACGACTGCGCGCTGCCGACCGGCGCGGTCCTGCGGCTGGATCCCGCGGGGAAGATGCTGTGCTAGAGAAGGCGGAGTACAAGGGCACCAGCCACTTGATCGCGACCCGGTCGTTGGTCAAGTACAACAACTATGTTTTCAACCTGATCTGCCGGGGGCTGAAGATGGACGGGGAGCTGCTCGAGTTCGGGCCCGGGCTCGGGGACTTCCTGGAGAGGTTCAAACAGAAGGGGAAATTGATCGATTGCGTCGAGAACGAGCCGCAGTTTTATGACGCCTTGAAGCCTCTGGCCCGGACGGTGGCCGGGAAACTGGAAGATCTCCCGGGCCAGTACGACGGGATCGTGAGCGTGAACGTCCTTGAACATATAGAGAACGACAGGGGAACCTTGCGGGACCTGTACGCGAAATTGAAACCCGGCGGCATACTCAACCTTTACCTTCCTGCGGCGCAGATTTTATACGGACACCTGGATGCGCTGGTGCATCACTTTCGGCGATATGACCGCGCGGACCTCTTAGAAAAGGTCAGAACGGCGGGATTCGAAGTGGAGGAAGTGTTTAACGTCGACGCAGTCGGTTTTATCGCCTTCGGCATCTACAAGCTGCTCAAGTGGGGCGACGGGAACATCACGCCCGGATCGATGACTTTTTACGACAACGTGATATTCCCGTTCACCTACGTTGTGGACCCTATGGTTGGTCGGAGCTTCGGCCGAAGTATTTACCTTAGAGCGCGAAAAGCCGCGAAACCCCACGTCGTGGTGAGCCCGTCCAGCCCATGAAGGTGAGGCCCACCGGTCACTTGACCGATTCGGGGTTAGGGGCTACCCTTCGGCGATGAGGTATTCCCTCGCATTGGCGCTCGTTTGCGTACTTGCGAGCGATGTTTCGGCCGCCAATCCGGTCGGATTGGTCCTGGCGAACGCGGAATCCGCTCCGGAGGTCACCGACCCGGCCGCCTCGAATTCCCATGAGGCCGCGGGCGAACCCGCTCCCGAGGGGGAACTTGACGCGGCCGACCTATCCAAGTTGGGCGCCCGGCTTGCGGCGATCGCCCTTGCCTACGAGTCATTCCGGGACGCGGCGAATCACGACGGCGACTCCAAGCTGCTCGTCGATTACACCTCGCCCCAGGGACTGATTCCCAATCCGGGCGACCGCGCTCAAACCCTCAATCGCGTCTATCGCGCGCTCGCCCTTCTCGACGACACGCAAGCGCTGCGCTATCCCGAGGGTGAAGCCTGCGCCCGAGCGCATCGTCTCGGTTTGCTGCGTGCATCCGACGGCCTCTTCGCCGACCCGCAAACCGGGGAATTGGCCCTGTGGCTGAAGGCCGAGCTCAAGCGCGCGAAGGCCAATGAGGCCCCGGGGGGACTTATTGCCGCTTCCGTCCGAGAATGGACGGCCCTAGGCTACCTCAAAACATTGGCCGAGGCCCGGGCCTTGTCGCTTCGGCTGGGCGACCGAACCTTTTTAGGAGCTCCGCGCGCCGAAGCGTTTTGCCGCCGCGCCAAGATCTATGACGAGCTGGCCGGGGCGCAAGCGGCGCTCAAGTGGAATGGTCCGGACCTGTCCGAGCAGACGCAAGCGGTCGTCGAGGTCGTCTCGGGCAATGAGAAAGGCGCCGGCACGGTCCTGCTCGTGGAAGGCCGGACCGGCGTGCTCGTCTCCGGCCGGTTCACGGAGAATCCCTACGAAGCTCCCGACCTGATCACGAAATCCGGCAAGCATCTATCCGCCGGCTACCTCCGGCGCGGCCCCGTTCTCTCGCTGCTGTCCATTCAGTCTTCGCCGGACGTGACACCTCTGGTTCTTCCGGAGGTCTTCGAACAGGGGGAGCGCGTCACTTATGCCGTCGGTCATCCGATCCAGGGCGGTCCTTGGTCGGTGACGCGCGGCTTGGCCCGGCCGGACGGCGCGCTGATCATCACCGACGCCGTGGTCGATGGCTCGCAGGCGGGCGGCCCTCTTTTCGATGGACTTGGGCGATTGACAGGGATCATCGGCGGCCAAGGTTCGGCCTACGGGCTCGCGTCGATCAAAGACTGGATCAAAAACGAGACTGTGGAATTGCCCGAGGCTCCCGTCGCTCCGGAGTCAGGCACCGGTTCCCTGCTGACCGCCTCCGCCGCCTTCATCCCCAGGGAAAACGATGGTCCGATTGAAGCTAGCTTTAGCTCCATGTACGTTCGAATTCCGAAGGGCGTCTGCGCCGATCCGCGCGGATGCGAGTTGCCCAGGGCGGCGCCGAGTTACAGCAGTCCCTCCAGCAATGCTCCCTATGACGGTCCCAATCTTTGGTCGATGCTTGGGAAGCTAGGAAAGCTTCTCCAGTCCGCTCCGAAGAAAGAGCATAAGCTAATCGACGATCGCCCCTCAACCGGGCGCAAAGCGCACCCTGCTCCCGTTCCAGCGGCGCCGAAGCCCCCGCCGGACCCGTTGAAGCCGAGTTCAATAAAGCTAAGCCTTTTGAAATCGACCTTGGCCCAAGGCGAAGAATTCCAAGCTGTCGCGACGATCACGTTCAAAGGAAAGGAGGGCAGTATCGCGGGGCGCGGCGTGTCGTTTACCGGCGCTCCCGGCGGAAAGATCAGATGCTCCGGCGCAAAGACGGACGGCTCTGGCGTCGCGAGCGCCACCTGCATGGCGCTCGAGGACGCGCGCGTAACGACTTTCGATTCTCTTGAGGATGAGATTCGGCGCCGTCGCGGACTGAAGACGGCCGGGCGCGTGCGGCGCAAAGTGGCCAAGGGCGATAAGATCGGGATGTTGAAAGAGAGGCAGGCGGATCAAATGTCCGCGCTCGACGGCGAGGAGGAAAAGCATCCCGAACTCGGGAGCGCGGGCAGCGACACACCCGGCATCGACAGGACTCTCCCAGAAGCGGACACAACCGAACTTGAGATCAAGGGAGATCGGGTGACTCTCGGGGCTTCGATTGAGGGCCTCAAAGATAGCACCCCAATAGTTGTACTTGAGCGGCCTTGTCCCGAGGGTGGGATTCCTACGGCGCTATCGTCTGGCAATCGCTATCGATGCGATAGCAAATCCGGCGGGAAACCCGATCTTAAGAATTTCTCCAACAAGGACGAAGTGCCGGCACCCGAATCTGAGGACAATTCTCCTGATGAGGATCGCGGCAAACCGGCGGTTGAGTCTCGGCCGGATGACGCCCCTACGGGCACCAAGCCGATCGACCGGGCCGGCTTAACGCGCCCGCAAGTTCACGGAATCAAAAAACGAATCGAAGCAGGACCCAAGGATTGGGTTGGTATTTTACCGGAGGGCGAAGTAATAAGCACCGATGGTGATGGGCAGGCGGTCAACCATGGGCCCTGGGAAAACCTCACGCATCATCGTAAATGACCATGGACATAATCGAATGAATAGAGTTGTTATCTCCGTTCGCATAAAACACCCGAAATGGGATCATGCGGCTATCACAAAACTTTTAAATTGCGAGCCTGACATTAGCCGCACGGTCGGCGAGGAGCGCAAAACCCCCACAGGACAAAAACTCAAAGGTACAAACCCTAATACATATTGGTGTAAGGATTTGGACTACGAGGGCGATTCTCTGAGCGGCGCCATCGAAGTGGGCCTTCGATTGTTCGATCCGATCGCCGGTGCCGTCGCCAAGATCCGTCAGGATGGAGGTAACGTCGAATTCTTCATCGGCTGGTTCTTTGATGCCAATGGCGGAGACGTCTTGCCATCGCTGATTATGCGTCGCCTTGCGGATCATGGGATCGACTTGAGTTTTGATGTCTACGGTCCTGAAGTGCGGATGGTCACTGGAAAACCATGACGTCGCTGTCGGGAGCGTTCCGTTAACGTAAGTGCGGGGCGCTAAAAGCTTCGCTAAAAAAGGTATTTTTAATCCACCATGATTTGCCGCATGTGCCGCAGCGAGAACCTGTACCAGTTCCTCGATCTGGGCTTCATGCCCCCGGCCGACGAATTCCTGCGCAAGGAGCAGCTGCGCTACCCGCGGGCGTATTACCCGCTCGACGTCTGGATGTGCCGGGCCTGCGGGCTGAGCCAGCTCGGCTACGTCGTCTCCCCCGAGATCCTGTACCGCCACGATTATCCCTATGAGGCGTCCACGACGCGCACCGGGCGGGAGCATTTCGCCCGGTTCGCGGAGCAGACCGTCCGGCGCTTCGGCCTGGGCGGCAAGGACCTCGTCATCGACGTGGGCAGCAACGTCGGCGTGCTCCTCGGCAACTTCAAGGCCAACGGGACGCGCATCCTCGGCATCGACCCGGCGGCGAACATCGTCCGCATCGCCGAGAAGAACGGCATCCCGACCCTCAACGAGCTGTTCAGCGCCGACCTCGCGGCCAAGATCCGCGGCGAGCACGGCAAGGCGTCGGTGGTCACCGCGTCGAACTGCTTCGCGCACGTCAACGACCTCGTCGATTTCGTCAAGGCGCTCGACGTCCTCCTGACGCCTGAGGGCGTCTTCATCATGGAGGCGCCGCACTTCCAGACCTTGGTCGAGAACCTCGAGTACGACACGATCTACCACGAGCACCTCTCGTACCTGTCGCTGAAGCCGATGATCCCGTTCTTCAAGAAGCACGGCCTCGAGGTCTTCGACGTCGAGAAGCAGAACATCCACGGCGGCTCCTTCCGGGTGTTCGTCGGGCGCCCCGGCAAACACCGCGTCGAGGCCCGCGTCGGGCAGACCCTGAAGGGCGAGGCCAAGGCCGGGCTGCACTCCGAGAAGGTCCTGCGCAAATTCGCCGCCGACGTGGAGAAGAACCGGGCGGACCTGCTCTGGCTGCTGCGCGACCTCAAGCACAAGGGGAAGAGCATCGTCGCCGTGTCGGCGCCCGCGAAGGGCATGACCCTCCTCAATTATTCCAAGATCGGCTCCGAGACCCTCGACTTCGTCACCGAGAAGTCGACGCTCAAGATCGGCCGGTTCACGCCGGGCTCCCACATCCCGATCCTGCCCGACTCCGAGCTGCTCCGGCGCAAGCCAGACTACGCTTTGCTGCTCGCCTGGAACTTCGCGCCCGAGATCATGGCCAACCTGAAGGAGTACGTGAAGAAAGGCGGCCGCTTCATCATCCCCATCCCGCGCCCGAGGATCACCAAGCCATGAAGCTCTTCCGCCGCAAGCCGGCCTTCGTCGATGCGCGCGGGGCGATCACCGACATCCTGGACGGGGTCCCGCTGAACGCCGTCACGATCATCACCAACAAGAAAGGCGCGGTCCGGGCGAACCACTTCCACAAGAAGACGATCCAGTACACCTACGTGCTGTCCGGCCGCGTGAAGTACGTCTCGCGCGGGAAGAAGGGCGGCACGACGACGGTGATCCTGAAGCCCGGCGACCTGGCCGTCAGCCCGCCCGACGAGGCGCACGCGACCGAGGCGCTGACCGACGCGACCTTCCTCGCGCTGGCGCACGGCCTGCGCCACGGCCGCGACTACGAGAAGGACACCTTCCGTCTCGCCGAGCCGCTGATCGAGCCCAAGAAAGCCTCCCGGAAATGACTCCGGAGCTGACGATCCTGACGTTGACGCTCAACGAGTCGGGCGCGCTCGGCGAGTTCCTGAGCCAGCTCGGGCCCGCGATCGAGCCCATCGAGCCGAACTACGAGGTGCTCATCGTCGACGGCGGCTCCACCGACGGCACGGTCGAGATCGCGAAGAAGGCGGGCGTGCGCGTGGTGCGCCAGAGCAAGCCCGGCTACGGCAACGCCTACCGCGAGGGCATCGCCCTGTCGCGGGGGAAGTACATCCTCGCCCTCGACGCGGACTCCTCCCACCCCAAGAGCCTGTTCGGGACCTTCTGGGCGAAGCGCGAGGACTACTCCGTGGTCATGGGCTCCCGCTACCTGCCCGGGGCGGGGGACACCCGTCCGTGGGGCCGGCGCCTGCTCAGCCGGATCCTCAACGCGGTCTACCGCACCGTGCTCGTCTGCCCGCTCACCGACATCTCCGGCGGCTTCCGCCTCTACAAGGCCGCGGACGTCCAGGCGGTCGAGAGCGAGGGCCCGTATTACGACGTCGTCGCCGAGATCATCGTCTTCCTGTGGGGGAGCGGCAAGAAGGTCCTGGAGATCCCCTACCTGTACGTCCCGCGCGAGCAGGGCGAGTCGAAGGCCCGCATCTTCAAGTTCGGCATGAGCTACCTGGAGACGCTCTACAAGCTGTGGCGACGGTTCAAATAGGCCGCAAGGCGCCGGCCGCCGGCGTCGTCCTGCTGGGGCTGGCGCTCGGCCTCTGGGGCATCCGCTGGGGGCTGCCCGGCCCGGAGCGCCTGGGGCGCGTGCTGCCGCCGGGGCTCGACGGCCCCGCCTTCCATCAGGAGCTGGCGAGCTCGTGGTCCGCGATGCACGCGAGCCTGGGCGAGAACCTGATGGTCAACCCGAAGTCGTTCGGCACCTTCACCGGGATCGTCGAGACTCCCGCGGGGTGGAAGACCCCGCCCAAGGAGCTGCTGAACTCCTACCGCTCGTTCTACCTCCGTTCCGAGCACGAGGACGAGCAGACCATCCTGCTCGCCCTGTCGCGCATGAAGCCGAGGCGGCTGCAGTTCAACCCGCACCTGTTCACCTACGGCGCCCTGCACATCTACTCGGTGGGCGCGGCGCTGGCGCTCGGCGCGGCGACGGGGCTGGTCACGCTGAAGAGCTCCCTGCTCCATTACCTGGCCAACCCCGCGGACATGGGCGGGATGTACCTCGCCGGCCGCCTCCTCTCGGTCGCGGCGTTCGTCGGCTGCGGCCTGATGCTCCTGCGCCTGGGCCGGCGCCACGCCGGGGGCGGCGAGGCCGGAGTCCTGGCCGCGGCGCTCTTCCTGATGACGCCGGCGGCCGTGGTTCAGGCCCACGTCCTCAAGACGCACACCTTCTGGGCCTTCCTCGCGCTGTGGACGGTGGACCGCTGCGCCGCGGTGCTCGCGCGCGGGTCCCTCAAGGACTATGCGGCGGCGGGGACCGTCGCGGGCCTGGCGACGGCGTCCTTCCTCGGCGCCTGGCCCGCCTGCCTCGTCGTCGGGGCGGCGGGGGCGATGCGCCTGGCCGGCCTTCACGCGCCGGACGGGAGGCCGCGCCCGCCGCGCGGCGAGATCGCGGGCCTGCTCGCCGCGGGACTGTGCGCCGTGGGCGTGTTCTTCCTCGTCAGCCCGTACTGGCTGACCAATCTCGGCGAGGCGACGGCGGAGATGAAGGTGCTCAGCGGCTTCAGCGCCATGAACCCCTCCCACGTGTGGCTGTTCGCGACGAACGCTCTGCTCCGCTCGGTCACGGCTCCGGTCCTGACCTTGATGCTGGGCGGCGCCGCGCTGGCCTTGCTCAAGGGCCGCCGCGAGCCGGTGCTCCTTCTTTGCGCCTTCGCCTTCCTGCTGGCGCTGGCCTCCACGGCGACCGTCGGCGGCGTGCTCGCGACGCGCCAGGCGCGCTACTTCATCGGGTGGCTCGCGGTCGGGTCCCTGCTCGCGGGGCGCCTGCTGGCCGAGCTGCGCGCGCTGAAAGGCCCCGCGGGCCGCTTCGGCACGGCGACCGCGGCGATCGTCCTGGCCGGCCTCGCGTGCCAGGGCTTCTCCTACGCGTACAATTTCTCCCTCGGCGAAGGCGCCCGTTCCAATCATTTCCTCTCCGGGGAGTGGATCGAGAAGAACGTGCCGGAAGGCGCCCAGATCGGCCTCCTCCGCTATCCCCAGCCGTCGAACAGCCCCTTCTTCCGCTACGACCGCTACCGGCTGAAGTTCATCGAGCCCGGGCTCGCCGCGTCCTTGCCCGAGGCCCAGCTGCCGCGCTGGCTGGCCTTGACCGTCCCCGATTACGACGACCGCCCGGCCCTGGCCCCCGTCCTGAGCCGCTACGAGCGCCGCGCCGTGTTCCCGCGCGCCCGCCTCTTCCCGTGGATCGCGCTCGACCCGAGCTCGACGACGGCGAACCCTCTCGTCGAGATCTACGCCCTGAAGGGGAAAGGCCCATGAGCCGGCGCGAGCTGACGATCGGCCTGCTGCTGGCGCTGGTCCTGCGCCTGGGCTTCACCCTCCACGCCTATCATAAGGACGTCCAGCCGACGCCGACCGGCAAGTACGAGTACGAGCCGATCGCCCGCGGCCTGCTGGCCTCCGGCGTGTACAGCGACCCGCCCGGGGGCGTGCCGACCGCGCGGCGCGAGCCGGGGTACATCCTCTTCGTCGCGTTGATCTACAAGATCTTCACGACGCACCGGATGTACGTCTTCCTCGCCCAGGTGTTGCTGTCGACGCTGACCGCGGGGATACTCTACGGTCTCGCGGCGAGGCTGTTCTCCCCGTTCGTCGGACGCTTTTCCTTCTGGGCCTGCGTCTTGTACCCCTACTTCATCTACTACGCCGGCTATTTCTTCCGGGAGGACTTCCTGGCGTTCCTGCTCGTCCTGCTCCTCTATGTCCTCGTCCGCTGGAAAGGCCCCTGGGCGGCTCTCGGGGCGGGGTTTTTGGCGGGATGGCTTTGTCTCGCCAACGGCGCCTGGGCCGTCGCCTGCTTCTGGTCGGTCCTGGCCCTGTTCGTCACGGGAACGCCCGGACTGAGGCTCAAGCGCGCCGCGGCCTTCGCTCTGCCCCTCGTCCTCATGATCGGCGCCTGGGCCGGGCGCAACTGGCTCGTGTTCCGCGAGGTGATCCCGTTCTCCTCCAACGTCGGCGCGGAGATCTACATCGGCATGACCGTCCCCTACGAGGCGCTCGGCACCGAGGAGCAGAACCGCCTCCTCACGTCCGACGCGACCTTCATGAGGATCGCCGCGCTCCAGGGGGAGATTCCCGTGCACAAGGCGTTCATGGCCGCGTCCAAGGCCTACCTCCTCGCGCATCCGTTCGAGTTCCTCGCGTCGATGGCCGAGCACGGCGTCAAGCTCTGGCGCCTGGTCCCGCACGCCCGCGCCTACACGCACTCCTACCTCGTCGTCGCGCTGACGGCCCTCGCGTCCGACGGCTGGCTCATCCCGCTGGCCTTGTTCGGCCTCTGGATCGAGCGCCGCGACGCCTGGGTGCGCTGGTTCTTCGCGCCGATGCTCGTCTCCGTGACCTTGTCCTTCTCGATCAGCCAGGCCCCGATCCGCTACCGCGTGCCGCTGATGATCATCGTCCTGATGCTCGCCGGAGCCGGGTGCGAGGAGCTGCTGCGGCGACGACGACGGCGCGCTTGACTCCGTTCCGTCGTCCTGCTATCATGAGAAGGCAGTCCTCGTTCCCTCCCAGGAGACCCCTCAGATGGCCGAAATCCAGCTCACCGACGACACCTTCGACAAGGAAGTTCTCGAGTCCGCCCAGCCCGTGCTGGTCGACTTCTGGGCTCCGTGGTGCGGTCCGTGCCGGATGCTGACGCCCATCATCGAGGAGATCGCCAAGGAGTACGCGGGCAAGGTCAAGGTCGGCAAGCTCAACACCGACGAGCATCCCAACGCGCCCGGCCGCTTCCGCATCTCGGCCATCCCCACGATTTTGTTCTTCAAAGGCGGCAAGATGGTCGAGCAGCGCGTCGGCGTGCAGTCCAAGGCCGACATCAAGAAGCTCCTCGACGGTCTTCTCGCTTCATAGCCGTTCCTTAAGACTTCCAGCCGTCCTCTATCCGACCTCCGGTCGATGAAACCCCGTCTTTACCTGATCGACGCCCACGCTTACCTTCATAGGGCCTATCACGCCTTGCCGCCCCTGACGAACTCCAAGGGCGAGCCGGTGGGGGCGCTGTACGGCTTCGCGCGGACCTTGATCCAGATCCTCAAGCGCGACAAGCCCGAGGGCATCGCCGTCTGCTTCGACACGCCGGGCGCCACCTTCCGCCACAAGGCCTACGAGCTGTACAAGGCCACGCGCAAGGAGATCGACGGGGACCTGATCACCCAGCTCGGCCAGGCCAAGCCGCTCACCGAGGCGCTGGGTTTTCACTGCATCGAGAAGGTCGGCTATGAGGCCGACGACATCATGGCGACCATGGCGGCCAAGGCCGTCGCCGAGGGTTGGGACGCGGTGCTGGTGACGGGAGATAAGGACGCGCTGCAGCTCGTGCGGCCGGGGATCAGGGTCTTCAACGTCTCGAGGGACGCCTGGATGGACGAGGCCCAGATCGAGGAGAAATTCGGCATCATGGCCAAGTCGGTGCGCGATTACCTGGCGATCGTCGGGGATTCGTCGGACAACGTGCCGGGGCTCAAGGGCGTGGGGCCCGTGGGAGCGGTGAAGCTGATCAAGACGTATGGAAGCCTGAAAGGCGCGATCGAGGCCGCGAAGAAAGGGGATAAGGCCCTCACGCCTAAATTGACGCAGGCGCTCATCGATGGGGAGAAAACGGCGGATCTGGCGCTGTCTTTGATCGCTTTGGATGAAAAAGTGCCGCTCGAGGCGAGCGTCGAAGACTGCAAGGTTAAAGATCCCGACCCCAAAACGTTGGCCGCCGGTCTCGAAAAATTCGAATTCCGAACCTTGGCCAAGGATCTTGGCGCTCCCCTGCCGCCACGCGCCGAAGGCATGCCGACCTCGCCTGCGCCGTCTGTTAAGGGGCCGATATCCGCGCCTGCCATTGCCGTTGAAAAAGTCGATTTGAAGTCGATCGCCAAGGATTTGGCCAAATCGAAGGCGGTTCTCGCCATCGCCATCCCCGACTCCGCCGGCGAAGGCGAGCTCCTGTCCGTGTCGCGCGTGCGCGCGGGCCTCGGCCTCGAGAACGGCAAGGTCGCCGTTCTGGACGAGCACCAGCTCAAGGAGAAAGCCGCGCTCGCTTCGCTCGCGGGTAATGCATTAAAAGTCGGCTGGGATCTCAAAGGGACGCGCCGTGCGCTGGACGTCGTTGGAGTCGACCTGAACGGCCCCGATTTCGACTATAAACTCGCCGCGTACTGCATCGACCCGACGTCCGCCCGCGATCCCAAGAACGGCGACCCCGAGGCCGCCGTGCTCGCGCGCGCCGCCCAATGCTCGGGCCGCGACGCCGTCGTCGCGAAGATGAAGGAGACGAAGGTCTACGATCTTTTTCAGAACGTCGAGATGCCCCTCTCTTCCATTCTCCTCGGCATGGAGCGCGCCGGCATCCTGACCGACGCGGACTATCTGCGCGGCCTCTCCAAGGAGTTCCTCCTCGCCCTGGCCGCGCTTCAAAAAGAGATCGACGCTCTCGCGGGCGCGCCCCTCAACGCCCAGTCGCCCAAGCAGCTGGGCGAAGTCCTGTTCGACAAGCTCAATCTCCCCGTCCTGCGCAAGACCGCCGGCGGCGGACGGTCGACGGACGAGGAGACCCTGCAGTCGCTCGCCGCCCAGCACGCCTTGCCCGGCAAGATCCTCGAGTACCGCGAGATCGCCAAGCTCGAGTCCACCTACGTCCGCGGCCTGCTCGAGCGCATGCGCATGCAGACGAGCCGCGTGCACACGACCTTCGACCAGACCGGCAGCGTGACCGGCCGCCTCTCGAGCCTCGACCCGAACCTCCAGAACATCCCGATCCGCACCGAGGCCGGCCGCCGCATCCGGCGCGCGTTCATCGCCCCGAAGGGCAAGGTCCTCGTCTCCGCCGACTACTCCCAGATCGACCTGCGCGTGCTCGCCCACGAGTCCCAGGACGCGACCCTCATGAAGTCCTTCGCCGAGGGCGAGGACATCCACCTGCGCACCGCCGCGGAGATCTTCCACCTCGATCCCAAGGCCGTGACGACCGACCAGCGCCGCGCCGCCAAGGCCATCAACTTCGGCATCGTCTACGGCCAGACCGCCTTCGGCCTCTCCAACCAGCTCGGCATCTCCCAGCAGGAAGCCTCGACCTACATCAAGAACTACCTCGTGCGCTACCCGGGCGTGTCCGCCTGGGTGGAGAAGAACCTGGCGCAGGCCAAGGCCGACGGCTGCGTGCGCACCTTGCTCGGCCGCGTGCGCTGGCTGCCGGAGCTGGCCGCGAAGAACGCCGCCGTGCGCCAGTTCACCGAGCGCGCCGCGCGCAACACGCCGATCCAGGGCGGCTCGGCCGACATCATCAAGCTGGCGATGATCGACATCGCCAAGGAGCTGGCGAAGGGCAAGAAGGACGCGGTCATGCTCCTGCAGGTGCACGACGAGCTCGTCTTCGAGTGCGCGAAGAGCGAGGCTCCCGCGTTCGGCGCCTGGGTCAAGAAGGTGATGGAGGCCGCGATCACGCTGCGCGTGCCCGTCGTCGCCGAGGTCAAGATCGGGCCGAACTGGCAGGACATGGAGAAAGCCAAGTGACGCGCATATTCCGCCACGATCCCGTCGATTTCCGCAGCCTGCCTCCGGCGATCCGGGCCCTGATGATCGCCAACGTCGTCGGCTTCGTCGCCGGCCTCGTGGTGCCCGACCTGCACAACCTGTTCGGCCTGGTGCCCCAGCAGGTCCTCTTCCACCGCTGGATCTGGCAGCCGCTCACCTACCTCTTCCTCCACGGCAACCTCTGGCACCTGGTCTTCAACCTGTTCGCGCTCTGGATGTTCGGCATGCCCGTCGAGGCCCAGTGGGGGGAGCGGGACTTCCTCAAGTATTACTTCCTGTGCGGGCTCGGGGCGGCCGCCGCGCACCTCGCGATGTCCCCGCATTCCGGCATCCCGGTCATCGGCGCCTCGGGCTCCGTGTACGGCCTGCTCGTGGCCTTCGCGATGCTGTACCCGGACGCGGTCGTCTACCTCTACTTCCTGATCCCGATCAAGGCCGCGCACATGGCGCTCCTGTTCGGCGCCATCGAGTTCTTCGCCGGCGCCACCGGCTCCACCCCCGGCGTCGCGCGCTTCGCCCACCTCGGCGGCATGCTCACCGGCTACCTCTACATCCGCTGGTGGTGGGTCGCCAAGATCCAGCTCAAGGCCCTCTGGCGCCGCGCGCGGAGCGCCGAGCCCGAGGACGACCCCGCCCCGCGCCCCGTCCCGCGCCGCGCGGCCAAGCCGAAGGCCGCCTCGCCGGACGCGGACATGGCCGAGGTGGATCGCATCCTCGACAAGATCTTGTCCGACGGGCTGGAGTCGCTCACCGACGAGGAACGCGGGATCATGCATCGCTATTCGGAGCGGAACAAGCTCTCTTGAAGCCGAAGCGCTTCGTCGTGGGGCTCACCGGCGGCATCGGGACGGGAAAATCGTCCGCGTTGAAGGCGTTCGAGCGGCTCGGGGCCGCGACGGTGTGTCTCGATCAGATAGCGAAGGAGCAGGCCAAGCCGGGACGGGAAGGCTACAGGGCCATCGTGAAGGCGTTCGGGCCGTGCATCCTGAACGACGACAAGTCGATCAACCGCGCGCTCCTGGGGCGCGTGATCTTCAGCGACAAGCGCGCGAAAGCGGGCCTGGAACGAGCGACTCATCCGTCGATCTTGAAAGAAATGAGACGGCTCATCGGTAAGTTGGAAGGACTCGTCGTCGTGGATGCTCCGCTCCTCTTTGAAAAGAACCTTCAGAAGGACTTCGACGCGACGATGCTCATCTCGTGCAAGCCTCAAAAACAGCTCCAGCGGATCATCAAGCGGGATGGCTTGAGCTCGAAGGAAGCACGGCTGCGAATCAAAGCCCAATCACCCTTGGATCAGAAACGGAAATTGGCCGATGTCACGATACGTAACGACAAAAACATCGAGGATTTGAACACAGAAATCAATTCTTACCACGAAGGCTTGACGCTCCTTCTTGGAGGACTCCCCCATGGAAACCACGACTAAACCTATGACCGAAACTCCCAAGATCCCGGCGCCGGTCCCGACCGCGGCGGCGGCCGCCGCGCTCAAGCCGCTGGAGACGGCCGAGATGGCCAAGAAGACCATGGCCGAGCTCAACGCGATCGCCAGGGAGCTCAAGCTCGAGGGCCTCAGCGGCCTGAAGAAGCAGGAGCTGATCGCGAAGATCGTCGAGGGCCAGCTCAAGGCCAACGGCATGATCTACGACGAGGGCGTCCTCGAGATCCTGCCCGACGGGTTCGGCTTCCTGCGCTCGCCCGACTACTCCTATCTCCCCGGCCCGGACGACATCTACATGTCGCCGTCCCAGATCAAGAAGTTCGGCCTCCGGCGCTGCGACACCGTCGCCGGCTTCGTGCGCCCGCCCAAGGACGGCGAGCGCTTCTTCGCCTTGCTGCAGGTCAAGAAGATCAACGGCATCGACGCCGAGACGATCAAGGACCGCCCGCTGTTCGACAACCTCACGCCGCTGCACCCGAACGCGAAGTACACGCTCGAGACGACGCGCGAGGAGGTCATCGGACGCCTGCTCGACCTGATCTGCCCGATCGGCAAGGGCCAGCGCGGCCTCATCGTCGCCCCGCCCAAGACCGGCAAGACCATCATCCTGGGCAAGATCGCCAACGCGATCGCCAAGAACCATCCCGGGACGGTCATCCTCGTCCTGCTCATCGACGAGCGGCCCGAGGAGGTCACCGAGTGCAAGCGCACGATCAAGGGCGAGGTCATCGCCTCCACCTTCGACGAGCCCGCCGAGCGCCACGTCCAGGTCTCCGAGATGGTCCTCGAGAAGGCCAAGCGCATGGTCGAGCTGGGCAAGGACGTCGTCATCCTGCTCGACTCGATCACGCGCCTGGCGCGCGCCTACAACACCTGCACGCCGTCCTCCGGGCGCGTGCTGTCCGGCGGCCTCGAGGCGACCTCGCTGCAGCGCCCGAAGCGCTTCCTGGGGGCGGCCCGCAACGTCGAGGAAGGCGGCTCCCTCACCATCTTGGCCACCGCGCTCATCGATACCGGCTCGCGCATGGACGAGGTCATCTTCGAGGAGTTCAAGGGCACCGGCAACTCCGAGGCCTACCTCGACCGCAAGCTCGCCGACCGCCGCATGTTCCCGGCCATCGAGATCAACCGCACCGGCACGCGCAAGGAAGAGCTGCTGATGACCGAGGACGAGCTCAACAAGATCTGGATCCTGCGCAAGGTCCTGGCGCCGCTGTCGTCCGTCGAGGCCATGGACCTCCTCCGCGAGAAGATCCTGGGCACCAAGTCGAACAAAGAATTCCTAAAATCAATGGAACTCTCCAACATGGTCGGTTGATGATCAAAGCCGTCATTTCGCTGGCGCTCCTCGTCCTTCCGGTCCGGTCCGCGGTCATCGCGTCCGGGGATCCGGGCGCCGCCGCGTTCCAGCGCTTCTCCGTCCTCACGCCGCCCGGCCCCGACGAGCCCCGCCCCGAGATCCTGGCGAAGTCCCGGCGCCTGCTCCACGCCGAGCACCGCGTGAGGAAGGGCGAGGGCTGGATCGGCAACCTGGCGAAGAACTACGGCTCGAACCTGGCGGCCTTCCAGGCCACCAACAACAACGAGTTCGTGCTGATGTACCCCGGCATGCGCATGACCGTCTTCAACGGCGACGGCCTGCTCTACGAGGTGCGCCGCTCCTCGGAGACGCTCGACACCATCGTCGCGCGGTTCAAGTCCGGGACCGCGGAGCGCCGGAAGTTCAAGGAAGACGTCATCAAGGCGAACAACTTCCCCGGCATCGCCCTGCTCGAGCCCATGGAGTTCGAGCGCGGCGAGCGCGTCCTCCTCCCCGGCATCCGCGTCAACTTCGACACCTACCGCTTCCCGTTCGAGTCCCAGGCCCCGCCGCGCATCTCCTCCCGCTTCGGCTCGCGCTACCATCCGGTGCTCAAGCGCCGCCGCAACCACGACGGCCTCGACATCCCCAAGCCCTACGGCACGCCCATCTACCCCGCCCGCTCCGGCCGCGTCATCGAGGCCACCTGGAACGACGGCTACGGCCAGGTCGTCGTCATCAAGCACAACAACGGCGAGTCCACGCGCTACGGCCACATGTCGAAGACGATGGTGAAAGTCGGCGATATGGTCCAGCGCGGCAAGACGATGATCGGCCGCGTCGGCTCGACCGGCATCTCCACCGGCCCGCACCTCCACTTCGAGGTGCGCGACCGCAACGGCAAGGCCGTCAACCCCACCTCGAAGATCGGCAAGCGATGAGGCTCTCCGTCCGCGAGTGGGGCGATCCGAACGGCCCCGCGGTCGTCCTGCTCCACGCCTTCCCCATGTCCGGCGCGATGTGGGAGCCCCAGATCTCCGCGCTCAAGCGCTTCCGCGTCCTGATCCCGGACCTGCGCGGCTTCGGGGGGACCCCGCTCGCCGCACCCTGGCTGATCGAGCACGCCGCCGCCGACGTCCTGGAGTCGTTCGACGGCAAGGCCGTGTTCGTGGGCCTCTCCATGGGCGGTTATGTCGCCCTGCAGATCGCCGCCGCGGCGCCGGAGCGCGTCGCCGGCCTGGTCCTGTGCGACACCCGCGCCGAGCCCGACGCCAACGAGAACAAGGCCAAGCGCGCCGCCGCCATCGACTTCGTGCGCAAGAACGGGGTGGAGCCCTTCCTCGGCCCGTTCCTCAAGGACGCGATCGCGAACCTCCAGGCGTCGTCTTTCCTGCACGGCGTGGCCGCCAAATCCTCGCCCGAGGCGGTGATGGCCGCCCTGGCCGCCCTCGCCGCCCGCCCGGACGCCGTCCCCGGCCTGTCCAAGATCACCGCCCCGACCGCGGTGCTCGTCGGCTCCCAGGACAAGATCACGCCCCTGCCGCTCTCGGAAGCCATGCGCTCCCGCATCCCCGGCGCGGAGCTGCACCTCATCCCCGACGCCGGCCACTTCACCAGCGCCGAAAACCCCGCCGCCTTCAACGAGCGCCTGCTCTCCTTCCTGAACCGCCTCTAAGGGAACAATTCGGCCCCCTCGATCGTATGAGAGGATGGATAACCGTTCCCTTGAAATGTATATACAGTTGTATTACAATGAATCGAAGATCGCCTGGTCCGAGGAGAAAAACCTCGAGCTGATCCGACTACGCGACGCATCGTTCCCGGAGCTGTTGCGGGCTCCGACGCTCGAACTTCGCGACAATGCCGCGAGGCCCCATCAGCGACTCGCTCGTCTGGTTTCGAGAGTACGTTTGGGTTCTCCCTTTCGTTCATGGGGAAAACGTGATCTTCTTCAAGACGGCATATCCGAACAGGCTCTATACGAGGGAGTGGAGACGCAGGAGGACGTCATGAAGCCGGTCAAATTATCGAAATACGAACGGCAGCTCGAGCGCGAGATCGAGCGTGGTGAATGGAAGCCCGTCTCCAGGGAGGAATTCGATTCCTTCGTCGCCCTGTTGAAGCGCGCGCGCAAGGACGTCGCCATCAGCCTGCGTCTCAACAGCAACGACCTGGCTCGCATCAAGGATAAGGCGAAAGCCCAAGGCGTGCCGTATCAGCGGCTGATATCGGAACTGATCCACCACTACGCCATGCAATAGCGTGGGAACAATTCGGCACTCTCGATCGTATGGAGGGATGAGCTCCATTTTCGAAGCCATAATTAAGTATGGCGATATATACATACCGCTGGCATGCTGTCCATGCGCGGTCCGTTCGCTTCACGTATCGCGGCGACCGCATCCGGATCATCGGCGCCGGATATTGGCGGAAGTGGAGGACCCTTTATGAGAAAGCGAATCGTTTACACGGATGAGCCTTCCGGGAAGCTGCGCGTCATCAAGGATTTCCTTCCTCCCCCCGAGGTCCTCGCGCACAGCCCGGTGCGGATCAAGGTCACCATCGCCCTGAGCAAATCCAGCGTGGACTACTTCAAGAAGGTGGCGCAGAAGTACCACACGCCCTACCAGACCATCATGCGCCGCCTCATCGACGCCTACGCCGCGGGGCACCTGGGCCCTTGACAAAGCGTACGATTTCCGGTACGCTTCTAAGGGAGACCAAAAATGACCACTCTAACCGCCAGCACTGCCAGAGCCAAGCTCTACAAGCTCCTCGACCAAACGGCTGCCTCGCATGAGCCTGTTCAAATCACGGGGAAGCGCTCGAGCGCTGTTCTCGTCTCCGAAGAGGATTGGCGCTCGATCCAGGAAACCCTCCACTTGCTTTCCATCCCTGGGATGCGTGAGTCCATCCGCGCCGGCCTCAAGGCGCCCGTCAGCAAGCTGTCCAAAAAGCTCGCTTGGTGAGTTGGCAACTCGTCTTCACCAAGCAGGCACAAAAGGACGCGAAGAAGCTGTCTTCCGCGGGACTAAGACCGAAGGCGGAAGCACTGCTTGAAGTCCTGCGGAAGAACCCGTTCCAGAACCCGCCCCCATATGAAAAACTGGTTGGGGATCTTGCGGGCGCTTACTCCCGACGGATCAATATCCAGCACCGATTGGTCTATCAGGTTTTAACGGAAGAAAAAACGGTTAAAGTCATCCGGCTTTGGACCCACTACGAATGATGTCGTCTGCGCATAACCAGATTCGATTCTGCTGACCGCCGCCTCGGATGGGGATGGACTTTGGATAGCGGCGGCAGCAGATCGTCTGCGTTATGCCGACAATCGCGCGCGCCCGATGATTTATAATACGTGTATGAAAAAACTCGCCCCGTATTCCGAGCACGCCTACGCCGCGCTGCGCTTCATGTCGGGCTGGATGTTCGCCTTCCACGGCGCGCAGAAGCTGTTCGGCGTTTTGGCGCCCGCGCAGATGCCTCCGCTGACCATCGGCTCGCAGATGTGGTTCGGCGGGATCATCGAGTTCCTCGGCGGCCTGATGATAGCCGTCGGCTTCCAGACCCGCTGGGCGGCCTTTATCTCCAGCGGCACCATGGCCGTCGCCTATTCTCAATTCCACTGGAAATTTCAGTTCAATTCCGGGTTCTTCCCGGCCGTCAACCAGGGCGAACTGGCGGTCGTCTACTGCTTCGTGTTCCTCTTCATCGCCTGCCAGGGGCCTGGAAAATTCTCCGTCGGGCGCGATTAATTTGCTATACTGACGTTATTATGAAGAAGAACCTGCACCCCCTCTATCGCACCGTCGTGTTCCAGGACGTCTCGGCCAACAAGGGCTTCCTGACCCGCTCGGCCGTCATCGCCAAGGACACCGTCGTCTGGGAGGACGGCAAGACCTACCCGATGGTCAAGCTCGACATCTCCGCTCTCTCCCACCCGTTCTACACGGGCCAGCAGAAGGTCATGGACACCGCCGGCCGCATCGACCGCTTCAAGAAGCGCTTCGTCTCGTCCGAGGGCAAGACCGTGGATCGCAAGGTCGCGAAGACGCAGGCCAAGCGCCTCGTCCACGTGGGCCATACCGCGAAGCGCGAAAAGGTTCTCTCCACCGCCGTGAAGAAGGAAGACAAGGACGCGAAGAAGGCCGCTCCGAAGAAGGACAAGCCCGCGAAGAAGGACTAGCGGTCTCGCTCCGAAACGGGCCCCGGCCAGAAATGGCCGGGGCCTGCTTCTTTTGACGGCCCCCGCCTCACCCCTTAAACCATGGATCCCAAGATCGCCAAGCTGGACAACGACTACCGCGAGCTCGAAGGAAAGCTCGCGTCGGGAGCGCTGTCGGCCGCCGAGATGAAGGAGCTGGCCGTGCGCCACTCCCAGCTGGCGCCGATGATGGCCAAGGTGCGCGAGTTGCTGCGCGTCGAGGGCGAACTCGAGGGGCTCAAGGCGATGGAGGCCGACCCGGACATGAAGGCCATGGCCGACGAGGAGAGGCCGAAGCTCGAGGAGCGCTGGAACGCGCTGTCGAGCGACATCGCGGCGGATCTTCTCCCCAAGGATCCCAACGACTCGAAGAGCTGCTATCTCGAGATCCGCGCGGGCGCGGGCGGCGACGAGGCCGGGCTTTTCGCCGGCGAGCTGCTGCGCGCCTACATGCGCTTCTGCGAGACCAAGCGCTGGGGCGTGGAGACCCAGGAGCTCAGCACGAACGGCAAAGGCGTCAAAGGGGCCGTCATTTTCGTGTCCGGCAAGGACGTTTATTCCTGGCTGCGCTACGAGGGCGGCGTGCACCGCGTCCAGCGCGTGCCCGCCACCGAGGCCGCGGGGCGCATCCACACCTCCACCGTGACCGTCGCCGTGATGCCCGAGGTCGAGGAGTCGGCCGAGATCGTCATCCGCCCCGACGAGCTGAAGGTCGACACCTACCGCGCCGGCGGCGCCGGCGGCCAGAACGTCAACAAGGTCGAGACCGCGGTGCGCATCACCCATCTCCCTACCGGCTTCATCGTCGAGTGCCAGGAGGAGCGCTCGCAGGGCCGCAACCGCGAGAAGGCGATGAAGCGCCTGTACGCGATGCTCGCCGACGCCGAGCGCATCAAGGCCGCCGCGGCCAACGCCTCCCAGCGCAAGTCCCAGGTCGGGACCGGCGACCGCTCGGAGAAGATCCGCACCTACAACTTCCCGCAGTCGCGCGTGACCGACCACCGCCTCGAGCGCTCCTGGCACAACCTCGCCGGGATCATGGAAGGCGACATGGGCCAGGTCTTCGAGGCCCTGCGCGACGAGCAGCGCCGGCTCCTGATGGCTGAGTCGAAATGAGGACCGACATGAGCGCCGAGACCCGCGGTGCCGTTGCCGCGGCGTCGAAATGAAGGCCGACATGAGCACCGAGACCCGCGGCGCCGTTGCCGCGGCATCCAAGTGAACGTCGCCGAGGCCCTGAGGAAGGGCGAGACCTATCTCGTCGACCGCGGCGTCCCCGAGCCGAGGGCCAACGCCGAGTTCCTGATGGCCGAGATGCTCGGCGTCGGCCGCCTCACCGCGGTCGCCCAGGGCACGCGCGAGCTGACGGCCAAGGAAGGCCATCAGTTCCTCGACTGGCTCAAGTGGCGCGGCAAGCGCATCCCGATCGCCTACATACTGGGACATCAGCCCTTCCTCGGCATCAAGATCGAGGTCACGCGCGACTCGCTCGTGCCCCGTCCCGAGACCGAGGAGCTCGTCATCGAGTGCGAGCGCCTGGTCAAGGCGTCGGGCGCCGCCTCGCCGAAGATACTCGAGATCGGCACCGGCACGGGCTGCATCGCCATCGCGTTGGCCCAGCTCCTCCCGTCGGCGACCATCTTCGCGACCGACCTCTCGAAGCAGGCCCTCGACCTCGCCCTGAAAAACGCCATCGCCCATCACGTCGGCAACCGCATCCGGTTCGTCCGTGAAGACCTGTTTTCGGACAAGCAGGGACTGAGAGGCTGGGCCGACCTGATGGTCTCCAACCCTCCCTACATCCCGACCAAGGACCTCGACGGCCTCGAGCCCGAGGTCCTCAAGGAGCCGCGCATGGCGCTCGACGGCGGCAAGGACGGCCTCGACGCGATCCGCGCCATCACCGCGATGGCGCCGAAGATGCTCAAGCCGGGCGGAGTGCTGGCCATGGAGATCGGCGCCAAGCAGGGGCCGGCCGTGACCAAGCTGTTCGCCGCCGCGGGGCTCAAGAGCATCGTCATCAAGAAGGACGCCCAGGGCCTCGAGCGCTTCGCGATCGGCGCGCTGCCGAACTGACCTCCCCGCGTCCTCCGGCCCCCCGACGCGCATGCAATTGTGGAAATCCTCAGAGCATGCAGAAATGGTAAATTGGCTTTCCCATGGATAAGCTCGTCATCGAAGGCGGAATACCCCTCAACGGAACGATCAAGGTCAGCGGCGCCAAGAACGCGGCCCTCCCGATCCTGATCGCGACCCTTCTCACCGACGAGCCGTGCGTGATCGAGAACGTCCCCTCGACCCTGCGCGACCTGCGCACCACGTTCCGCCTGCTCGAGAGCCTCGGCAAGAAGGTCGTCGTCGAGGGCTCGACCGTGAAGGTCCTGTCCACCGGGTCATTGAAGACTCAGGCGCCCTATGAGATCGTCAAGCAGATGCGCGCCTCGGTGCTCGCCGCCGGCCCGCTGCTGGCCCGCTTCGGGCTGGTGCGCGTGCCGATCCCCGGCGGCTGCGCCATCGGCCTGCGGCCGATCGACATCCACCTGAAGGGCTTCGAGGCCATGGGCGCGCGCCGCATCGCCGACCAGGGCGACATCATCATGTCCGCGCCGAGGCTCGACGCGACGGCGATCAAGCTCCGCTTCCCGAGCGTCGGCGCCACGCAGAACCTGATGATGGCCGCCGCGGCCACCGAGGGGAAGACGGTGATCAAGAACGCGGCGCGCGAGCCGGAGATGGAGGACCTCGGGCGGTTCCTGCAAAGCCTCGGGGCCTTGGTCCACGGCGCCGGGACGGCGACGGTGACCGTCGTCGGAAAGACGAAACTGCACGGCGCGCGGCACCGCGTCATACCGGACCGCATCGAGGCCGGGACGTTCTTGCTCGCCTGCGCCGAGACGCGCGGGCGCGTGAAGCTTTTGGGCGCCGACGCGTCGCACCTGACCGCGGTCCTCTCGGCGCTCAAGAAGGCGGGGGCGAAGGTCAAGACCGGCAAGGCGTGGATCGAGATCTCGATGGACCGGCGGCCCAAGGCGGTGACCGTCGTGACCAAGCCTCATCCCGGCTTCCCGACGGACCTTCAAGCTCCGTGGATGAGCTTGATGACCCTCTGCAGCGGCTTCGCCAAAGTGACGGAGACGGTTTTCGAGAATAGATTCCTGCACGCCGCCGAGCTCGGCCGCATGGGCGCCCAGATCGCCGTGTCGGGGCGCACCGCCGTGGTCGCCGGCCAGGAGCGCCTGTCGGGCGCGCCGATCATGGCCTCCGACATCCGCGCAGGCGCGGCTTTGCTCGTCGCCGGGCTGGCGGCCAAGGGCAGGACCACCATCGCGCGCGTCTACCACATCGACCGCGGCTACGAGGCGGTGGAGCAGAAGCTCTCCGGAGCGGGCGCCCGCCTCGAGCGGCAGAAATGACCTTCGCCGCCGCCCTCGCGGTCCTCGAGGAGCGCCAGGAGACGAAGATCGTGCTGGGCCTGGACCGCGTGCGCGCGCACCTCGCCGCGCTCGGCGACCCGCATCTGACCGTGCCCGCGTTCCACGTCGCCGGGACGAACGGCAAGGGCTCGACCTGCGCGATGCTCGCCTCGGTCCTGACCGCCTCCGGCCGCCGCACCGGGCTCTTCATCTCGCCGCATCTGCTCGACGTCCGCGAGCGGATCACCGTCGACGGGCGGAAGATCTCCGAGGCCGGGTTCTCCCGCCTGCTGGCGCGCGCGCTGCGGGCCGACGGGAAGAAGCGCCTGACCTACTTCGAGCTGCTGACCTCGATCGCCTTCCAGCACTTCGCCGCGAAGCGATGCGACGTGATGGTGCTCGAGACCGGGCTCGGCGGGCGCCTCGACGCGACGAACGTCGTTCCCGCGCCGCTCGCCGCGGTCGTGACCTCGGTCGACTACGACCATCAGGCGTACCTGGGGGAGACCTTGGCCGCGATCGCGCGCCAGAAGACCGGCATCTTCAAGGCCGGCCGCCCCGCCGTGCGCCCGGACCTCCCGGTCCTGCGCCGCGCCGCGCTGCGCGGCACGCCGGTCGTCGTGCGCAAGCCGTGGAAGGCCGTTCGCGCCGACTGGAGGAAGGGCTCCCAGACTTTGCGCGCGCCGTCCGGCCGTTCCTACGAGCTGTCCCTTCTCGGCTCGCGTCAGGGCCATAACGCGGCTTTGGCCCGCGCCGCCGTCGAGGCCTCGGGCCTCGAGGTCTCCGAGTCTGCCTGGACCACGGGCCTTGCGAAGGTGGCGTGGCCGGGACGCTTCCAGGCGATCAGGCTCGGCAAGAAGACCCTCATCGTCGACGGCGGCCACAACCCCGAGGCCGCCCGCGCGTTGGCCGCGACCTGGAGGTCGTCGCCGCTCTCGAGGAAGCCGGCGCGCTGGATCATGGGCATCATGAAGGACAAGGACGCGCGCGGCGTCCTCTCGCCCTTGGCGCCGTTCATCAAGGAGGCCGTGCTCGTCCGGCCCCCGAGCCCGCGCGCGCTCGAGCCTCTCGACTTCGCCGGGCACGTCCGCCGCGCCGCGCCGAAGGCGCACGTGACCATCGAGCGCGATCCCGCGACCGCGATCGCCGCGTGGCGAAAAGACAAGAGGGCCCCTCAGGTCGCCGTCTGCGCGGGTTCCTTGTACCTCGCCGGCGCCGCCCTGAAGGCCGTGAAATACAAATGAAGAAATTTTCCGTCGGTATCGACGTCGGCGGCACCTACACGAAGATCGGTTTGGTGACTCCGTCGGGTTCTATCGTGGAGTCCCTCCAAATCCCCACCGAGCCATCCAAAGGCCCCGCCGATTTCAAACGCCGCGCAGCGGCGATCGTGAAAGCATGGACCTTTGGATCCGTCGGGTTAGGCTTGGCGGGGGGCGTGGATGCAAAGACCGGTTCTCTTCTCTTCGTTCCTAATTTGAAGGGCTGGACGGGTTATCCGTTCAAGAAGGAGTTCTCGAAGTCGTTAGGCGTTCCCGTGCACGTGGAGAACGACGCCAACGCCGCCGTCTGGGGCGGCTACAAAGTCGCTTTGAAGGGCGTCCCTCGCACCGTCATCGGCGTCACCCTCGGCACCGGCGTCGGCGGCGGCCTGATCATCGACGGCCGCCTCCACCGCGGCGCCACCGGCTCCGCCGGCGAGATCGGCCATCTCACCCTCGAGCTGGACGGGCCCCCGTGCCACTGCGGCCGCCGCGGCTGCCTCGAGGCCTACGCGGGGACCTACGGCATCCTGCGCTCGGCCAAGGCGCACATGCGCCGCGTCCCGTCCCCGCTGACGCCGAAGGCCGTCGCCGATGCCGCCCTCGCCGGGGACCGCGGCGCGCTCCGGGTCTGGGACGAGGTCGGCACCCGCCTCGGCCAGGGCCTCGCCGGCCTGATCCTCGTCCTCAACCCCGACGCCGTCCTCCTGCTCGGCGGCGTGGCGCGCGCGGGCCGCCTCGTGCTCGACCCGGTCCGCCGCGTGTTCGCCGCCCAGCCGTTCCGCGAGCCTTTCCGGAAGGTCGTCCTGTCGTCCCCGGCGGAGCGCGACTGGGGCGTGGTGGGCGCCGCGCTCCTGTCCCGGGAGAAGCGGGGGTGATCCGAGCGGCCCTGCTGTTCCTGCTCCTCGGCGGCGCCGCGCGCGCCGAGGAATACGCCCTCCCCGAGCCGCCTCCCGGCCCGCGCCTGGACTACGCCGCCGACGAGGTCGAGTTCGACGCCGACCGCCAGCAGCTCCACCTCCAGGGCCACGTGGTGCTCAACGAGTCCACCTGGACCGTGAAGGGCCAGGAGCTGTGGATCGACACCGAGCGCCGCCGCGGCCGCTCCGAGGGCCCGCTCCTCGTCGAGGACGGCATCTCCGCCGTGTACGGCGAGTCCGGCGAGTTCGACTTCGCCAGGCACACGGGCCGCCTCCAGCGGACGAGCGCGGGCCACGCCGACTGGCGCATCCGCGCCAAGGAGGCGAAGGTCGGCGAGAACCGGCGCCTCGACTACCTGGGCGGAGAGTTCACGAGCTGCGGCAATAAGCCGCCGCACTACCACTTCCGCGCCTCGACCATCACGGTCAAGCCGAAGAAGCACATGATCGCGCGCAACGTCCTGTTCTACCTGGGCGAGGTCCCGGTCTTCTATCTCCCGTTCTTGTACAAGTCCCTGTCCCAGAGGCACTACCTGCGCTGGAAGAGCCAGCCCGGCTACGACCAGCGCAACGGGCCGTTCCTCAAGAACACCCTGACGACCGACCACGGCGACACGATGTACAGCAAGCTCTACGCCGACTACTACCTGAAGCAGGGAGGCGGCTTCGGCGGCGAGCTGCATCGCCGGGAAGGCGAGGACTCCCGCGGCGCGCTGTTCGGCTACACGATCAAGGAGACCTCGACCGGCGACCGCCGCTGGGCGGTGCTCGGCCAGCAGTACCAGGCGCTGTTCTCCTCGACCTCCTTCCAGGGGCGGCTGCAGGTGCAGTCCGACTCGGACTTCAACAACAACTACTCCCGCGGCAACTCCTTCCGCGTCACCTCCGAGCTCGTCAACGGCGGCGCTTTCACCCATCGCTTCGCGCAGGCCACCGCGCGCCTCTCGTACTCGCGCGTCGACACCGCCGACGAGAGCCGCGTCCGCTTCCTGAAGACCAGCGAGAGCTACCCTCGCCTCGACGTCATCAGCCAGCCCCTGCGCTTCGGCCGCCTGCCCTGGCTGAACACCCTGAACGGCTTCGCCGACAACACCTTCGCCCGGGGCCGGTCCTACATCGAGAAGACGGTCGGCGCCGGCTGGGAGGGGACGCGGACCTTCGCGCTCATGCGCGGCGTGAGCCTCACGCCGAAGCTCGGCTACCAGGAGACCTACTACAACCGCTTCGAGCAGGCGGCCGTCTCGGGCTCGACGGTCGCCGCGTTCGACGCCGTGATCGGCCGCCCGTCGGCGTCCGGCACTCTGCGCTTCGACACGCCGGTCGGCGGCGTCGACCTGACGCAGTCGTACCGCGAGCGGCTCCGCGCGGGGGAGTTCCGCCAGGACCGCGGCGCCGTCGACAAGGGCGTCGAGGAGAACCTGCTCACGCTCACCGACGTGTTCATCCCGGCGCCGCGCATGTACGCGCGGCTTTCCTCCGGCTACGACTTCCGCACCTTCCGGGACCGGACCATCGGCTTTCGCCGGCGCGTCCAGCCCATCACCGCCGACGCGAGCTGGGCGCCGACCTCGCGCCTGAACCTCACCGTGCGCGACACCTACGCGCTCGACGACGGCAACCAGGCGGCGATCGTGGACGCCCGCTGGGGCGACGACGAGGGAGCGGCGATCGGCGGCGGCTTCTCCTGGAACGCGCTCGATTCGCGCAAGTACGTCGGCAGCCTCGATTTCGCGATCGCGCCGTCGAGCCCGACCTGGCGCCTGGCGTTCGGCATCCGCGGCCAGGCCGAGAGCTCCCGCGGCGTCGGCGGCCTGCACGGCTGGCGCGTCTTCGAGAAGGAGTTCTCTTGGACGAAGCGCTGGCACGACTTCTACACCAAGGTCGCCGGCCGCTTCCGCCCCGGCGGCGTCGGCGAGGCGTCGGTCCGCGTCGACTTCAAGTTCGGCACCTTCGACCCCAAGCAGGCCCCGCGCCGCGACTGGGAGACCGAGCTCTTCCCCGAGCGCGCCGTCCAGGACGACCTCCGCCCCTAGAACGGAGGAGCTCCCCGTCCGAGCACGGGGAGCTCCGTGAAACGCGCCAAGTCCGAACGTCGGGCTCTTTCTATAGCGTGTCCTCCTGTTTCCGTCGTGATCAGGGTAGCAGGCGGACGCGGATCGGACAACCAAACATCCGCCAAACTTCGAAATGCTAATATGGCGTTCACCATGTCCAAACCACTCTGGCTCGTCACCGGCGGCGCCGGCTTCATCGGCTCCCACCTCGTCGCGGAGCTCGCGCGCCGCGGGGAGCGCGTCCGCGTCATCGACAACCTCTCCACCGGCTCCTTGGACAAGCTCGCCGCGGTCCGCTCGAGGATCGACTTCCTGAAGGGCGACATCACGCGCCCGGCGGACTGCGCGAAGGCCTGCAAGGGCGCGACCTACGTCCTGCACGAGGCCGCGATCCGCTCGGTGCCGAAGTCCATGGACCGGCCGCAGCCGTCGAACGAGGCGAACGTCACCGGCACGCTGAACATGCTCGTCGCCGCGCGCGACGCGAAGGTCAAGCGCTTCGTGTACGCCTCGTCGAGCTCCGCCTACGGCGCCTGCAAGGTGTTCCCGCAGCGCGAGGACATGCGGCCCCAGCCGATGTCTCCCTACGCCGTCTCCAAGCTCGCCGGCGAGCACTACGCGATCGTGTTCGCCAAGTCCTTCGGCCTGGAGACCGTCTCCCTGCGCTACTTCAACGTGTTCGGCCCGCGCCAGGACCCCGAGTCGCTGTACTCGGCCGTGATCCCGAAGTTCATGGAGCAGGCCTACCTCGGCGTGCCCCTCGACGTGCACTGGGACGGCAGGCAGTCCCGAGACTTCACCTTCGTCGCCAACGTGGTGCGCGCCAACCTCCTCGCCGCGAAGGGGCCGAAGTCGACCTCCGGCGAGGTCTACAACGTGGCCAACTCCGAGACCTACAGCCTCCTCGACGTGGTCGAGGGCATCGAGGCGATCATCGGCCTCAAGCTGAAGCGGCGCCACCACCCGATGCGCGGCGGCGACGTCCGCCGCACCTGGGCCGACAACCGCAAGATCCGCAAGCAGCTCGGCTACGAGCCCCTGGTCGGCTTCGACGAGGGCCTGCGCGACACCTGGAACTACTTCGTGAACGAGTACTTCCCCAAGAAGCACGGTAAGAGGAAATGAAGGTCCTCGTCACCGGCGGCCTCGGCTTCATCGGCGCGAATTTCATTCGCTTTCTTAAGACACAACGCCCTGACTGGAAGATTGTAAATCTGGACAAGCAGACCTACGCCGGCAACCCCGAGAACCTGAAGGGCCTCGAGGTCGAGACGGTCAAAAAGGACATCTGCGACGCCAAGGCGGCGGACGCCGCCATGAAGGGCTGCGATCACGTCGTCCACTTCGCGGCGGAGACGCACGTCGACCGCTCGATCCTCGACGCGGGCGCGTTCCTGAAGACGAACGTCATCGGCACGCAGGTCCTGCTCGACGCGGCCCTGCGGCACAAGGTGAAGCGCTTCCTTCACGTCTCCACCGACGAGGTCTACGGCTCGATCCCCAAGGGATATTCGAAGGAGGGCGACCACCTGGAGCCGAACAGCCCGTACGCCGCCTCCAAGGCCGCCTCGGACCTGCTGGTCCGCTCCTATTTCGTGACCCACAAGGCGCCGGTGCTGACCACGCGCGCGTCGAACAACTACGGCCCGTACCAGTATCCGGAGAAGGCCCTGCCCCTCATGATCACCAACTTCATGGAGGACAAGCCCTTCCCGCAGTACGGCGACGGCAGGCAGGTGCGCGACTGGCTGCACGTCCGGGATCACGCGCGCGCGATCTTGACGGTCCTCGAGAAGGGAACGCTCGGCGAGGTGTACAACATCGGGGGCTCGTACACGTGCCAGAACCGGGAGCTCATCGAGAAGGTCCTGCGGCTCATGAAGAAGCCGAGCGGGTTGGTGACGCGCGTCGAGGACCGGAAAGGCCACGACCGGCGCTACGCCCTCGACTGCTCCAAGCTCAAGCGCCTCGGCTTCAAGCACGAGTACGATTTCGAGCGCGGCCTGGCGCAGACCATCTCCTGGTACATGAACAACGAGGCCTGGTGGCGGCCGCTGAAGGTCGCCGGCGGCTACCGCGCCTACGTCCAGAAGGCCTACAAGAGATGAGCAGGAAGAAGAAGACCCTCGTCAACGGCCACCGCCCCGCGGCCCCGATGTCCTGGAGCCACGGCGGCTGGATGGAGATCGTCGTCGGCTCGATGTTCTCCGGCAAGACCCAGGAGCTGATCCGGCGCCTGCGCCTGGCCCAGATCGCGCGCCAGAAGGTCCAGGTGTTCAACTCCGCCCTCGACGTGCGCTACGCGAAGGACCACATCGTCTCCCACGACCTGGTCAAGACGCCCTCGATCGCGGTGGCCAAGGCGAAGGACATCCTGACCCGGATCGACCCGGAGACCCAGGTCGTCGGCATCGACGAGGTCCAGTTCTTCGACGCCGACATCATCGGGGTCTGCGAGAGGCTCGCCGGCGAGGGCCGGCGCGTCATCGTGGCCGGCCTCGACCAGGACTTCCGCGGCGAGCCCTTCGAGACGACCGCGCGCCTGATGGCCCTGTCCGAGTTCGTCACGAAGAACCTGGCCATCTGCATGCTGTGCGGCAACCCCGCCAACCGTTCCCAGCGCCTCTCCGGCGGCCGCAAGGTCGTCGAGGTCGGCGCCGCCGACAAATACGAAGCCCGCTGCCGCCGCTGTTTCAAACGCTAAGAGCGCTAAAAGAGGAGATCAACATGGCCGACCGCCCCTATAAGACCGACAATCCCGTCGTCGAGATCGCGAGCACCCTCGGCAAGATCGCCGTGGAGCTGTTCCCGAAGGAAGCGCCCGATACGGTCGCGAACTTCCTGAAGCTCGTGGAGAAGGGCTATTACGACGGCGTGCTGTTCCACCGCGTGATCCCCAAGTTCATGGTGCAGACCGGCGACCCGACGGGCACCGGCCGCGGCGGTCCCGGCTGGACCATCCTCGACGAGTTCCATCCCAAGCTCAAGCACAGCAAGGCGGGCGTCCTGTCCATGGCGAACGCGGGCCCCGACACCGGCGGCTCCCAGTTCTTCATCACCTTGGCCGCGACGCCGCACCTCGACAACCGCCACGCGATCTTCGGCCAGGTGATCGAGGGCCAGGACGTCGTCGTCAAGATCGGGGATTCCCCGCGCGACGGCTCCGACCGGCCGAAGACGCCCGTCAAGATGGAGAAGGTCAAGCTCGTCCAGCCGGCAAAGCCACGTTGATCTCGAGCCAGTAGCGCCCCAGCAGCCGGGCGATGTCGAGGAATTGCCCGAAGTCCACGGGCTTGCGCACGAAGCTGTTGGCGCCCAGCGCGTAGCAGCGGACCAGATCGGCGGTCTCGATCGAGGAAGTCAGTATGATGACCGGGACCGACTTCGTCCCGTGACCCGCGCGGATGCGTTCGAGGATCTCGTGGCCGCTGAGCTTGGGCAGATTCAGATCCAGCAGGATGAACGCCGGCGGTTCCTCCGCGTCGCGCAGGTAGTTCAGCGCCTCGGAGCCGTTCGTCGCGACGGCGAAGCGCGCGCGGACTCCGGCCGCCTTGAATGCCTCCAAGGTCAGGTGCGCGTCGTCCGGATTGTCCTCGATCAGCAGTATCGTCTTTTCGAGCATGGGATCCCTCAGGTTTCCGGCAGGATGAAATGGAACGCGGCGCCGAGGCCGACCGCGCCTTCCGCCCAGATCCGGCCCCCGTGGCGCTCGATGATGCGCGCGGCGGTGGCCAGGCCGACGCCCGTTCCGGCGAATTCGCCCTCGGTATGGAGGCGCGAGAAGGGCTTGAAGAGCTTGTCGGCGTAGGCCGGGTCGAAGCCCGCGCCGTTGTCGCGCACCGAGTAGACCGTGCGCCCGCCCTCCCGCCGGGCGCGCACTTCGACGCGGGGCGCGGCCGTTCGCGAGGTGAATTTCCACGCGTTGGACAGCAGATTCTCGAGCAGCAGGCGCAGCAGGCTCGGGTCGCCCAAGGCCGGCGCGCCCGCGTCGATGACGACGTCCACCCGCCTCTCGGGCTCGCGCGCCTGCAGCTGGCCCGCGATGTCGCGGGCGAGCGCGCCGAGGTCGACGGGGACCGGCCTCATCGCGGTGCGCGTGACGCGAGAGAGATCGAGCAGGTCGTCGATGATCTCCGACATGCGGCGGGCGGCCGCGGCGGTGCGCGCGAGGTGGTCTTTTCCTTCGGCATCGAGCCGGCCCGAGTAATTGGCGAGCAGCAGGCTGCTGAAGCCGTTGATCGCGCGCAGGGGCGCGCGCAGGTCGTGAGAGACGGAATAACAGAACGTCTCGAGCTCCTTGTTGAGGGCGAGAAGCTCGGCCGTGCGTTCCGCGACCCGCCGCTCCAGCTGGTCGGTGAGGCTGCGGAGCTCGTCCTGGGCTCGCTTGCGCTCGGTGACGTCGTCGACCATGGAGGCGACGGCGATCACCTTGTCCCCGGCGCCCACCAAGGGCGTGTTGTACCAGTCGCAGATGATGGTCCGTCCGTCCTTGGCGACGTTTTCGTTGGTGAATCGCGAGCCGCCGCGCCGCGCCAGCAGATCCTCCCAAACGGCCTTGACCTGAGTGGTCCACGTGCGCTCGCTCAAGATGAACGTGCCCTCTTTTCCACTCGCTTCCCCGGGCGGGTAGCCGAAGATCCTCTCGGCGGCCGGGTTCCATTCGAGGACGCGGAAGTCGGGGTCCCACACGATGACGCCGAGAGGCGTCGACTCGACCAGGAGGGCCAGCCGCTGCCGCGAATCGCGCAGGGCCGCGTCTCGCCGTTGGATCTGGGTGAGCATCTCGTTGAAGGCGGCGACGAGGACGCCGAGTTCGTCGCCTCCGCGCGCCGCCACGCGGGACGAATAGTCGCCCTGCTCGGCGATCGCCTCGGCCGCGCGCGTCAGGTCGAGGATCGGCTCCGATATCACGCGCTGCAGCCGGGCCGCGAGCGCCAGCGCGGTGAGCGAGGAGCCGAGGAGCAGCACGAGCGAGATGCTGAGGACGGCGGCCAGGCTGCGACGCATCTCGCCGAGGTCTCTCGTCAAGACCACCGTCCCGATGCGCCGGCCCGCCAGGTAGACTCCCGAGGCGGTCGTCTGGCGCTCCCATGAGAAAACGTGGCCGTCGCTCGCCGGCCGCGGAGGCGGACCCCCGCGCCCGTCCTCGCGGACGTAGGAGGCGAAAAGGCTCCCGTCGCTCGCGTAGAACTGGGCCGCGGCCGCGTACGGATCGGCCCGAAGAATGGCGAGCGTTTCCATCGCGTCCTTCTCGTCCGAGAAGGCCAGGGCGGGAGCGCCGCCGGCGCCGAGCATCGCCGCCCGCAGGTCCATGTCCCGTCCGGCGCGGGCGCGGAAGGCGGAGATCTCGTAGGCGATGAAGCCCGCGCAGGCCAGCGACAGGGCGAGCACGCTGGTGCCGGTGATGACCATCAGAAGCTTCGTTCCGAGCTTCAGGCCCGCGAAGCGCCGTCTCATGAGCGCCTCGGGCGGACGGCGCTGGCCAGGTTGAGGAGGCGTGCGCTCACCCTGAGGCCGGCGTCGTCCACCGCCTCCCGGCTGATCTCAAAGCGCATCCGGCCGCCCTCGACCCGGAGCTCGATGGCCCCGCCGCGCGTCGCGAATCCATCCATGTCCGCGACGGTCAAAGTCGCCGTTCGGCGCAGGCGGCTGAGGATCACCGGCACGCGCTCTTCCTGGGAAGCCGAGATGAAGAGGATGTGGCACGGCAGCAGGTCCGCGAAACGCGCGAAGCGCCGGATCTCGATGGGCCGGCCGTTGACGGTTTCGCCGGCGACGGTTTGGTCCAGGACGGCGCCGAAAGGGTCGGAGCCCAGCACGCCGATGACGATGGGCGACCGCGGAGACGGGAAGGACTCGGGCGGCCATTCGACGAACTTCGTGAAATTGTAAAGGAAGACCGCCTTCACCTCGGCCGCCGCGATCGGCGGGGCCGCGGCCGCGGCGGGCAGCGCCAGGATCACCGTCAGCAGAAGGCGCGGAGCCATCAGAACTCCAGCTCCAGGCCGCCGGCGACGCGGAGAGGGTCCTGCGGGACCGCGGGGAAGCCCACCGAGCCGGCGGTGAATGCGGCGTTGCGGTAGCGCAGGTCGAAGAGGTTGGTGACGCCGATGTACGAGGACAGGCGGAACGGCGTCGTGACGATATCCTTGTATCGGACGTGGACGTTGACGAGCGCGTAGGGGGCGGCGCTCTGCAGGCCGCCCTGGGGATCTTTTGTCGCGCTGTAGGTGCGGCTGCGATAGATCACGCGGGGGTACATGGTCAGCTTGCCGCGCCCCGCCTCGAGGCCCGCCTGAACCGAGTGTCTGGCGCTGTAGGCCAGGACGCCTCCGTCCACGCTGCCCGCTGAGCAGGTGTAGGCCGCGTTGGGCTTGAAGGACCAGGCGCCCGCGTGCGCCAGCGCGTCGATGCGTGCCGTCCCTCCGTAGGTCCGCGAGAAGCCGCGGTTGACGGAGTTCGCGATCGCGGCGACGGGCCAGCCCTTGAAGACGCCGGGTCCCGAGACGACGTCGTCCTGGATCAGGTGCGTGACCTCCGTGTAGTATCCGTTGAGATTTCCCCAGACCGCCTCGGTGAAGCGGTACGAAACGCCGGCGTCCCATTCCCTCAGCTTCTCGGGCCGCAGGCCGGGGTTGGGCAAGGTGAAGAAGAAGCTCTGCAGGCCGGTGATCTGGCCGAGGCCGTTGGTCGTCGGCGTGAAGGATCCGAAGTGGCCGTGCGTACGGAAAGGGGAGGGGGCCACGAAGGCCTCGCCGTAGTTGGCCTTGAGCGTGAGCCTCTCGACGGGCTCGAAGACGGCGCCGATGCGCGGATTGGCGGCGTCGCCGTAGCGCGTGTTGTGGTCGAAGCGCGCCCCGAGCGTGACGCTCGCGCGCTCCTGCTTGAGCCCCAGCTGGACGAAGGCGCCTATGTTCTGATATTGGAGATAATGGAAATCCACCGGGATTCCCAAGGGCTTCCCGTTGAGGTCTACGACGTCGGAGCCGGGATAGAGGAAACCCTGGGATGGCGCGCTTCGGCCGGTGTCGAAGGGGCGATCGAGGTCGGACGAATAGGCGAGGGACGAATGATCCTCGTAGCTGATCCCCGCGACCAGGGAAGATTCGGCCGCGAGCCGGTAGGCGACCTGCTCCCGGAACTCGAACGTCCGGTCGTAGGCGTACTTGTAGGCGTCCCGAAAATTCGAAAAGGAGTTGATGAAACGGCTCTTGGGGTCGATCTCGTAGGAGTGGAAGGCGGCGTGGGTGTCGAGCTTCCAACTTTCGTCGTCGGTGAGAAAGGAGTGCTTGGCGTAGAAGGTGTCGTAGACGGTCAGGAACCGGGCGTCCTTGTCATAAAGCGAGAACTCGGGCTTGACGCCCGTGGCCGATGAATGCGACTCGTCCATGCGCAGGTAGCCCGTCTCGAGGAGGCCCAGATTGAGACGGCCGTGGAAGAACAGGGAGCCGGTGCCTGCCTCGTAGGGGCGCGCGGGGATCGGCGGCGCCGCGGCGAAATCGCCGGGGTAGCGGCTCGGCAGGAACGGCTCGTCCGACGCGTAGCGGTGGGCGGCCGCGGAGAACTCCGCGCCGCGCAGGAACGAGATCCCCCCCGACGCCGAGACGTCCGACGTCCCGTAGGATCCGCCCCCGCCCGAGAGGCGGGCCCCTTCGAGCTCTCCGCCCTTCTTCGTGACGATGTTGATCGCGCCGCTGAAGGCATCGGGGCCGTAAAGCGCCGACATCGGGCCCACGACGATCTCCACGCGCTTGGCGCTGCGCAGGGAGAACTGCGTGCTCAGCGCGTAGATGTCCCCGGACGGGGGCGTGACGCGGACGCCGTCGTAGAGGATGAGCAGGCGCTCGTTGCCGAAGAGGCCGCGGACGCTGACGATGTTCCGGCGGGTCTCCGAGTCCTTGTGCTGGATCTCGAACTGAGGCACGTCCTCGAGCAGGTCGAGCAGCGTGGCGTAGCCGCGGGCGCGGATCGTCTCCTCCGTCACGACGTGCGCGCTCCATGGCGCGCCGGAGGGCCGCTCGGATAATCCCGAGGCGACCGTGATCGGGACGTCGAGAAGCTCCTCGAGACTGAGCCGCTTGAGGCTCTGGATCTCCTCGCCGGGGGCCGCCCGGGCGAGCGCCGCCAGCAGGAGCGCGGCGAGATCGAGGCGGCGGGGGGGCCGGGCTGGCTTCATGAGCAAGGTATAACTCAATCGTGAGCGTACCTGACATGACGCCCGGGCAAATTAATATTATAAATCTTATACTGACCGTGCCGCGACGGTCTTTCCGCTCCGCGCGCTTAAGGCTCGAGGCCCTTCAGGCCTTCTTCGAGGACCTCGAACGCCTCGGCCAGCTGCTCGTCGGTGATCACGAGCGGGAAGAGCAGGCGCACGCAGTTGCCGTAGGAGCCCGCCGTCATGATCACGACGCCGCGCTCGTAGCAGCGCTTGACGAGGGCCTTCGCCCCGTCGGCGAAGGGCTCCTTGGCGGAGCGGTTCTTGACGAGCTCGAAGGCGAGCATCGGCCCGAGGCCGCGCACGTCGCCGACGACGGGATATTCCTCCTTCCAGGAGGACAAGGTCTCGAGCACGGACCGGCCGAGCGCCTGGACGCGGGGCAGGAACGCCGGGTCCTCCATCAGGCCGATCACGGCGAGCGCCGAGGCGACCGCCACGGGGTTGCCGCCGAACGTGCCGCCGATGCCGCCCTCGATCGGGGCGTCCATGATCTCGGCGCGTCCCGTCACCGCCGAGACCGGCATGCCGCCGCCGAGACCCTTGGCGGTCAGGATGAGATCGGGGGCGAAATCGAGCTGCTCGGACGCGAATAAGGTTCCGGTGCGGCCGAAGCCGCATTGGATCTCGTCGGCGATCAATACGATGCCGTTTTGGGCGCAGAACGAGGAAAGATTCGCCAGAAATTCCTTCGGCGCCGGTATGAATCCTCCTTCGCCGAGGACGGGTTCTATGATGACGGCCGCCGCGTTCGAGGCTTTCTCCTTCTCCACGAGGTCGGTAAATGCCTTAAAAGCCGTCTCCGCCGTGACGTCGTGATAAGGGTAGGGATAAGGAGCCCTCAAGACGTTGCCGTTAAAAGGCGCAAAGCCGGTTTTATAGGGCTTCTCTTTCGCCGTCAACGTCATCGCCATGTACGTTCTTCCGTGAAACGCATGTTCAAAGGCGATGACGGACGGTCGGCCCGTATGAGCCCGAGCGATCTTTATCGCGTTCTCCACCGCTTCCGCTCCGCTGTTCGCCAAAAAGGACTTCTTCGCGAACCTCCCCGGAGCGAGGCCGTTGAGCTTCTCGCACAGCGCGACGTACCCCTCGTACGGCGTGACGTTGAAGCTCCCGTGGATCAGCTTCCCAGCCTGGTCGCCGATCGCTTCGACGAGGGCCTCCGGCGTGTGGCCGCTATTCACCACGCCGATGCCCGCCGCGAGGTCGATCAGCACGTTGCCGTCCACGTCCGTGATCAAGGCGCCGTGCGCGTGGTCGACGAAGACGGGGGTCCCGTGGAACGGTCCCCGCGCGACGGCGGCCCTGCGCCGGGCCATGAGCGCCAGGCTCTTGGGGCCGGGGACCGCGGTCTTGAGGACGATGCTCCTGACTTTAGTACCAGCCAAGAGGAGTCTCGTCGAGGTTGATGTTGATCTGCTTGGTCTCGAGATAGGCCTCTATGCCGTAAAGCCCGAGCTCGCGGCCGTGGCCGCTTTGCTTATACCCGCCCCAGGGCATCTCGTTGAACGTCGGATGGTAGGTGTTCAGCCAGGTGATGCCGGCGCGCAGCTCCTTGAGCACGCGGATGCCCTTGTTGACGTTGAGCGTCCACACGCCGGCGGCGAGGCCGTACTCGGTGTCGTTGGCGAGCCGGATCGCCTCCGCCTCGTCCTTGAACTCGATGACGGACAGCACCGGCCCGAAGATCTCCTCGCGGGCGATGCGCATGGTCGGCTTGACCTCGTCGAAGATGGTGGGCTCGACGAAATTCCCCTTGGCGAACTCCGCGCCCTTGGGGCGGCCGCCGCCGCAGACGAGCTTGGCGCCCTCGTGGAGGCCGACCTTGATGTAGCCCTCGACCTTGTCGCGGTGGGCGGCGGAGACGAGTGGGCCCATCTTGACCCCGGCGCCGAGGCCGTGGCCGAGCTTGACGCGGTGGATCTTCTTGACCATCGCCTCCACGAACTTCTTGTGGATGGACTTCTCGACGAGCAGGCGCGAGCCGGCGGAGCAGACCTCGCCCTGGTTGGCGAAGGCGGCGAACAGCGCGCCGTCCACGGCGGAGTCGAAATCGGCGTCGGCGAACACGATGTTCGGGTTCTTGCCGCCGAGCTCGAGCGTGAGCTTCTTGAGGTTGCCGGTGGCCGCGGTCGCGATCTTGCGGCCGGTGACGGTGCCGCCGGTGAAGGCGAGCTTGTCGACGAGGGGGCTCTCGGCCAATTCCTCGCCGGCGCCCGCGCCGGGGCCGGAGACGACGTTGACGACGCCCGGGGGCAGGCCCGCCTCGACGGTCAGGCGCGCCAGGACCAGCGCGGTCAGCGGCGTCATCTCCGAGGGCTTGAGGATCACGGTGCAGCCCGCGGCGAGCGCGGGGGCGATCTTCCACGCGGACATCAGGAGGGGGTAGTTCCAGGGGATGATCTGCCCGCACACGCCGACCGGCTCCCGCACGACGATGCTCATCGAGTTCGCGGGCACCGACATCGTCTCGCCGTGGATCTTGGTCGCCAGGCCGCCGTAGAACTCGAAGCAGTTGGCCGCGTCGGCGACGTCGTACTCCGCCTCGGCGAGCGGCTTGCCCATGTTGCGGACCTCGAGCTCGGCCAGGGACTTCGCGTTGGCGCGGATCAGGTCGCCGATCTTGAACAGGAACTTGCCGCGGTCCTGCGCGGAGGTCTTGCGCCAGGGGCCCTCGTCGAAGGCCTTGCGCGCGGCCTCGATCGCGAGCTTGACGTCGGCGCGGCCGGCCTCGGGCACGACGGCGAGGAGCTCGCCGCTGGCGGGGTCGACGATGTCGCGCAGGCCGCCGTTCTTCGCCTTCACGAACTTGCCGTTGATGAGCATCTCGTACGTCTTGACGGCGGTCTTGACCGCGGTTTTCATGGGCTGTCTCCTAATCGGCGTGGTATTTTGGGCCCTGGAAGCGGGCCCGGGACCAGAAGAACCAGATGGCGAGAAGAACGACGAGCAGGCCGGACATCGCCTTGCCGGCGCCCTCGTTGGGGGGTAGGACGAACACGACGGTGATGAAGGCGATCCAGAGCAAAGCGACGACGGCGATCGCGGTGCTGAAGCGGCCGAGGTGCCACGGGCCTATCTCCCCGCCGCGACCCGTCGCGCGCGCGTACAGGCGGGCCGCGACGGGCAGGCCGTAGGAGAGGTACAGCGAGAGCACGGCGATCGAGAGCACCGCGCTGTAGGCCTTGACCGAGAGGGCGATCAGCATCGCGCAGGCGAACAGTCCCCAGATCGCGTTGACCGGCGTGTGGTACTTCTTGTGCACCTGGGCCCAGAGCGCGTGGCCCGGCAGGCCGCCGTCGCGCGAGAAGGCGAAGACCATGCGCGAGGCCGAGGTCATGGCGCCCAGGCCGCACAGCCACATCGCGCCGCAGACGAGCCACACGAGCAGGGAGCCCATCGCGGGACCGAGCCGCAGCTTCATCACCTCGATGAGCGCGTTGTCCCCGAACGCCGTCGCCTGGGCCAGGTCCGGGATCGAGAGCGTGATCGCGGCGAGCATCAGGAAGCCGAAGACGATGGAGACCGCGACCGCGATGAAGATGCCCCAAGGGGCGTTGCGCCGGGGGTCGTGCGTCTCCTCGGTCACGTGCGCCGAGGCGTCGTAGCCGGTCAAGGTCCACTGCGCCAGCAGAAGGCCGACGATGAAGCTGTAGGACGGCTTGAAGCCGTCGGTCGCGCTGAACTGGAAGAGGAAGCCGACGGGCTGCGCGAAACCCTTGAGCCCGAGCACGATCAGGATCAGGAAGACGACCGCGATGTGATACAAGGCCGAGAAATCGTTGAGCCAGGCGACGACCTTGATGCCCAGGTGATTGAGAAGGGCGTGGGAGAAGAGGAGCGCCGCGTACACCGCGACGGTCGTCGACGGCCGCGCGGTCCAGCCCAGGAGGCCGATCACGAAGTTGGCCAGCCCCCAGTCGATGCCCGCGAGGATCGCGAACTGCCCCATCGTGTTGAAGCAGGCCGTGAACCAGCCCAGCGCGCGGCCGCCGAGGAAGCTCGACCAGTGGTACAGCGCGCCGGCGGTCGGATAGGCCGAGGCTAGCTCGGCCATCGATAGGGCTACCGTCATCGTGAAGAAGGAGACGATCAGCCAGCCGGCGCTCATCTGCAGCGGGCCGCCGTGCTGGAGGCCGTAGCCGAAGAGCTGGGTCGCCCCGGTCAGGATCGAGATGACCGAGAAGCTGATGGCGAAATTGGAGAAGCCGCCCATGTCGCGCAGGAGCTCCTGCGCGTAGCCCATCTTCCGGAGGTCCTTCGCGTCCTGGTCGTGTTGGCTTGTCACTCTCGTCATTTTAGCAGATGAGAAGGCCCCGCCGGGATCTCTCCCGGCGGGGCCTGGTCCGTCCTTTTTGGACGCTTGTTAGGGGATGATGCGGGCGGTCTTGATGTAGTCGAGGCGGGGGAAGTTCGCCTTGAGATAGGCGTTGCCCTGGCTCTGGATGGCGCCCTGGTCGGGGGCCTCGCCGTACTCGAGGTTCAGCGCGCCCAGGACGGGGCTGCCGTCGACGACCTTGCCGAACGGCGTGAAGCCCTGTCCGTCGAGGAAGGCGTTGTCGCCGAAGTTGAAGAAGAACTGGGTGGTGCGGCTGTTCGGCATCCCGGTCTTGGCGAACGTCACGTAGCCGGGCTTGTTGGACTGCCCGGCGGAGGGGTCGTCCGCGATCGTCGAGGGGCGCCACTTCGCGTTGACCGCCGGGTCGCCGTGGATGCCGATCTGCGCCATGAAGCCGTTGACGATGCGGAAGAAGGCGGTGTCGTCGTAGTAGCCGATCTTGACGAGGTTGTAGAACCGGTCCGCCCCGTTGGGCGACCAGGCGCGGTTGACCTCGATGACCATATCGCCCTTCGTGGTGACGATCTTGACCTTGAACTTCTCCGGGGCCTTCTCGGTCGCCTTCTCGGGCGAGAGCAAGGCGGGGTTCGCGGCGGCGACCGGCATGGTCTGGGCCGGGGCGGCGGCGGGAGCGGAGGCCGGGGCGGAGGCCTCGGTGCCTTCGGTCTTCTTGTCGCAGGCGGCGAGGGAGAGGGCGGTCAGCAGGGAGAGTATCGGGAGCGCGAAGCGCTGGTTCTTGTCCATGGGGCCGAGTCTAACAGATTGTCCGGCGTCATTTCCAGACAAGCCCGATTTGCCGATGAAAAACAAGCGGAAAACAGACGGTTAACAGAGGGGCCGTGGGTCTTTACTTCACGCCCCGGCGCTGTTATCCTTCAGACGTGAAGGGACTCGCCCTTGACGACCGCGCGACCGTCCTCGCCTTCCGCGGCGTCCTCTTCCTCTCCATGGTCCTGATGCTGGTCCATAGCCGGCACCAGGCGCACGTCTTCGAGCCGGCCCCCTTCGTCCTCGCCGCCGCCTATCTGCTGACGAGCCTGGGATTGTGGAAAGCGTCGAAGCGCGCCCTGGGCGCCCCGTTCGCCCAGGCGGCCGCCTTCCTGTGGGACATCGGGGCCGTGGCCGGCGTCATGTACTTCAGCGAAGGCTTCGACTCCGAGTTGTACCTCATGTTCTTCCTGATCCTGTTCATGTCGGCCTTGATGACGAAGGTCTGGCACAGCTTCCTCATCGCCGCCGTCGCGTCCTTGATCTACGCCGGCCTCTGGTCCGAGGGCAAGGTCGCCGCGGACCTCCCGGCGACGAACCTCCTCCTCCGCTTCGCCTTGTTCCAGGCGACGGCCTTCTTCAGCGCGGTGACGGCCGCGCGCGCGCGCGACCGGGACGAGCGCATCCGGAAGCTGGAGATGCGCCTGGCCCTGGAGAAGCTGGCCAACGGCGGCTGGGGCATCCGCTTCGAGGACGACATCGATCCCGAGGTCGCCCGCTCGGTGAAGGCGGTGAACTCGGTGATGGACAACCTCGCGCGCGCGCTCGAGCGCGTCGTCAAGCAGAACGAGGAGCTGCGCGAGGCGGCGAGGGAGGCTCTCAACCAGCTCGCCCACGAGAAGGAGCGCCTCGAAGTCGAGGCTCCGAAGCCCCGGACCCCCGCCGAGTGAACGAACCGTCCTTCGAGCCTCCCCGGAAGGCGTTCTTCCAGCGCGCCAGCGGCGCGGCGATCCTGTCCGTGGACTGGCTCTGCTTCGGCCTCGAATGGCAGCTGGGTCCCCTGTCCACGGCGGTGATGAGCGTCGCGGCGTTCGCCGTGACCTACGCCGTCGTCTGGAAGGTCCAGACCCGCCTCGGGGGAGACGACGCGCGCCGCGCGCACGGCAAGGCCTTCCTCGGCGCGCTGGCGGCGGGCGTGCCCTTCCCGGTCACCGGCACCGTCGTCGGCGGGCTGATCCTCGCGCTGTCGGGGCTCAAGCTGCCGGGGCGCTAGAACCGGCGTTCCCAGACCAGGCTCGTCTTTTCCGCCGCCGGCCCGGACGCGCCCCACTCCGCCCGCAGGCTCAGCGGCGAGCCGCGCCGCGAGAGCTCGAGTCCGGCCAGCCGCCGCCCGCCGCCCTCGGCGGCCATCCGCCAGCGCCAGCCCGGCGCCAGGCGCACGCCGACGCGCACGTGTCCCGCGTCCCAGTCGGCGTCCACGCCCGCCGCCCACAGGTAGGCGCCGCCGAGGACGGAGGCCGAGGCCAGGAACCCCGGCTCCCAGTTCCCCGGATCGAGCGCGTAGGCGCCGGAATCCTCGCCGAAGCGCTCCAGCTGATAGCGGTCGACCAAGGTCGAGGCGAAGGCGTCGGCGACCGCGTCCTGCTCCTCGTCGCGGACGAGGTCCCGCCACTGCGCCTGGGCGGAGGGCGTGGCGGCCGACCCGGTCGGCCGCGCCTCCATCGCGCGCCGCGCGGCGCGGGCGTGGGTCTTGGCGAGCCGGGCGCGGAAGACGCCGTAGGAGTCGCGGTCCGGGGCCTTGGCCATGCGCCCGACGAGCCGGCGGGGGAGAAGGGCGGAGAACAGGTGCCCGCGCATCAGGCCGTAGACCCCGTCGGAGACGCTCTCCGCGAGCCGGTAGACGGGGCGGCCGGCCTCGGACTGAGCCGAAGCCGGGACGGCCAGGGTCGCGGCGAGGACGGCGGTGAAAGCGGCCTTCATGCCCAGAGTGTAGCCGGGGAGAGCCCCGGCCTTCACCCAAACAAACCCTAAATCGGCGGAAACTCCCGGTTAAGCGGCGACGGCGGCGGGAGCGTCGAGCCAGCGGAACTTCCAGGTCAGGTCGAAGCCGCGCTTGCGGGCCTCGTCGATGAAGGACTCGGCGGGAACGCCGAGCTCGACGGGATAGGCGCCGGGCTTGATGCGCCCGCGCCCGTCGGCGGCCATCTGCGCGACGATCGAGGCGGGCCAGCCCGTGGTGCGCATCATCGCGGTCATGCCGTTGGCCTTGTCGCCGCGGTCCACGAGGCGGTGCACGATCTCGGCGGGCCGCCCGTCCTTCACGCCGCGCACGATGTTGTTGATGACGACCATGTCCTCGTCGCCCGGGCGGTGGAAGTGGCGGCGGAAGAGCTTGGCGGCGATCTCGCGCGGGGCGACCTTGACGCCCTTGCGCACTTCCATCGGGGCATCATCGAAAAAGCCCATGGCGGCCATCGCGTTGATCACCGCGATATGGCCCGGATAGCGGATGAGCTTGTTGTCCATCGTCTTGACCTTGCCGGCGTAGGTCTCGGCCATGGTGGAGAGGCCGCCGGCCGCGTGCGCGGCCTCGCAGCGCCCGAGCGGGGCGGGCAGGTCGATGATCTCGGTCTCCGAGAGCCCGGGGAGCTTCACGAGCTTGCCGTCGCGCAGGGCCGTGGCCGGGGCGACGTACTCGTTGATGAGGCCGTGCTCCGAGAACGTCAGCATGTAGTTCATCGGCGGCACGGGCTTCTGCGGCAGGCCGCCGTCGCGAATGAGGACCTCGTCGGCGCGGTCGAGCATCGACATCGCGTGAACGGCGAGAGTCGAGATCATGCCCGGTCCCAGCCCGTTGTCGGGCAGGACGCAGACGCCCGCCTTCACGGCGAGAGGGTGCAGGGCGATCTCTTTCTTGACTATGTCGGTGTTGCCGCCGAGGTCGACGTAATGGACGCGCGCGGCGATCGCGGCCTTGGCGAGGGGAAGGTTCAGGAAATAGGGGACGCAGGACACGAGGGCGCTGTAGCCCTTGAGCGCCTTCTTGACCGCGGCCGGGTCTCCGGCGTCGAGGCGCTTGAACTTGGCGCGGCCGCCGGACACTTTCGCGAGGAAATCCTTCGCCGAGGCGAGGTTGGCCGCGGACATGTCGCACAGCGCGACCTCCGTGACCGCGGGGTTGCGGAGCATGTCGTAGGCGCAGGCGCGCCCCTGGAAGCCGGAGCCGAGGATCAGGAATCTCATGCGGCTATTTTAGCACTCGCCCGCGCCTGTCCGCATCCGGCGCGCCTAGTTCTGCGGGATCAGGCGCTCGATCGTCTTGACGAGCTCCTCGATGTGGACGGGCTTGGCGAGGTATTCGACGGCGCCCATCGCGATGACGGCGCTCTTCAGGAATTGGGCGTCGGAGGGGTAGGCCGTCATGACGACGACGGGTATCGCGCGGGTCGCCTCGTTCTCCTTGAGCGCCTTGATGACCTCGAGGCCGTTGAGGCCCGGGAGCATCATGTCGAGGAGGATAAGGTCGGGCTTGAACTTCCGGGCCTGCGCGAGGCCGTCCGCGCCGTCATAGGCGTAAACGACGTCCCACCCTTTTTTCGCCAGGGCATAAGTGATGACCTGCTGAAGGTCGACGTCGTCCTCGACGCTGAGTATGCGCGGCATGGCGACAGTGTAGCTAAATCCGAGGAATGAGTCAGCGGGATTCGGGCGGCGCGAGCGCGGCGCGGACGCCGCGGTACAGGCCGATCAGGAAGGCGATGCCCGACAGGTTCATCGCGACGGCGCCGATGAGCCAGGCGAGCTGGACGAAGCGCGCGAGCAGGAACGCGCCCGCGGCCTTCGCCGTGGGCCGGCCGGTCTCCGCGGTCGCCTCGTCCATCGCGGGCGTCAGGCCCGAGACGAGGCGGTCGAAGAGCCGCTTATTGCCGTCGGATGAATCCCGCCAGGCGTCGACGAGGCCTGTGGCGAACAGCGCGGCCTTGGAGCCGGATTTGGCGTCGCGGAACGCGGCCGCCGCGAAGGCGAACGGCGCGCGGAGCAGGCCGGCGACGGCGCCGAGGGCGACGGAGAGGATGAACTCGGCCGCCTGGACCAGGCCGGTCGGCACCCAGATCGCGGAGAGCCACACGCCGTTCCAGTAGGTCTTGCCGAGCCAATGGCGGGCGTGGCGCTTGAGGTTGGAGCGGAAGCGGGTGTCCTCGTGCCAGAAGCCGAGGACGTCGTGGAAGGCCTCCATCGAGCGCCAGACGGACTTGACCGCGCCGCGCAGGCCTTCCCAGACCCACGACGGCAGGTGCATCAGGAGGAAAGGGCTCGTGGCCGCGGCGAGGGCGAGCGTGCCCCAGCCGATCCAGCCGCCGAGGAAGCCGGCCCAGGCCGCGCCGACGGCGGCCGCGGAGCCGAGCACGCCGAAGAACGCGCCGATCTCGGCCTCGTCGAAGGTTCCGCCCTTCTCCTGGGTCTTCTTCACCCAGCGGTCGAAGCCCCAGCCGCCGAGCAAAGCGATCAGTCCGACCCAGATCGCCGAGCCGTTGAGCAGCAGGACGAGGCCGTTGTAGAACAGGGCGCGGCCCGCGAAGGACTTGGCCCACAGCGGGGCCTTGCCGAGGAAGGGCATCGCGGCCAGCGGCAGGACGAGCGCGAAGTACAGCGGGATCTGGATGAAGGACGCGCCCGCGAGGACCGGCAGGCCGAAGAAGTACGCCGGGACGAGGGCGAGGGCGACGGCGATCAGCTTGGGGACGATCGTCGCCTTCGACGGGTTCCCTGGCTCGGGGTCCGTGGGCTCGGTCGGCTTCTCCGAGGGCGAGTCGTCCTTGTCGACGCGCAGCGAGCGGCGGTCGTGGCGCTTCTCGTCGTAGGTCCCGGCGCGGCCGAAGGCGAGGATCAAGCCCGCGACGGAGAGGAGCGGGGTCGCGACCGCGGCGTAGACGAGCCAGCCCAACTGCAGCGCGCGGATGCCCAGCGAGCCGGCGGCGCTCACGAAGAACTTGGGCGAGTTGGCGAGCGGGATCAGCTTGGCCTCGAGCGGGTTGAAGCGCGCGACCTTGCCGTTCTGCACGTTGTCGAAGACGAGGCGGGCTGACTCCGCGAAGTAGACGTTCGTCTTGGAGCCGGGCCGCAGCTTCGCGGAGGCGCCCCACAGGAAATTGACGGGCGCGGCGACCAGGCCGACCGCCAGGCCGGCGACGCCGGACAGCGCGTACATCACGGCCTCGGCGAGCATGATCGGCGTCCACATCACGGCGAGCCAGACTCCATTCCACTTGGACGCGTTCCAATGCCGCTCGCTGAACTTCGACAGGCGGTCGAAGAGGACGGTGTCGCGGTGGATCGCGGTGAGCACGCGCGTCATGCCGAGGATGCCGTGCCACAGGCCTTCGACGGCGGCGGTCATGCCCTTGCCCACCCAGCCCGGCAGGTGGAACCAGAGCAAGGTCGCCAGCGGGTAGGAGACCCAGAGGACGGCGGTCGCGGTCCAGCCGAGCGGGGTGGACGCGGCGAGCGCTACGCCCGTCATCGCGGCGAGGCCGCCGAAGAAGGCGGAGAGCGTCTCGACCGAGCCGTAGGAGCCGTAGCGGCCCTCGGTCTTGCCGAGGCCGTAGCGGGTCAGGCCCCAGCCGCCTATGATCGCGAGCGCGCCGGTCCAGATCAAGGCGGGGGCGACGGCTACGCCGAGGCCGAAAGACAAGGAGAGAGCCACGCCGGCGGAGGCGACGCCGAGGGCGGAGAGCGCCAGGCCGGGCGCGGCGCGCAGGGCCTTCGGAGAGGCCTCGCTCAAGAAAGGCATGACGGCGAGTGCCACGCTCGTCGCGATCACGAGGCCGCCGACGAGGTAGGCCGACGCGGCGAGCAGGGGCAGGCCGAGGAAGACGGCGGGGGCGAGCGCGAGACCGGCGGAGAGCAGGCGCGGCCAGAACGGGCCCTTGGGCGCGCGCGGGGCGGGAGCCTTGCCCGCGGGCGGCGTCGGGATGTCGGACTCCTGGACGGACGCGGCGACGGCGGCGCGGATCGAGTCGCCCGCGGGACGCGCGAGCAGGCCCGAGTCGCCGAGGCCCACGCGCTCGCCGACGGCGGGGGCGGAGACGTCCGAGCCGCGGCGCAGGGCCGGCGCGCCCGTCAGGATGTCCTCGAGCTTTTGGCCGACGCCGCTGGCGGAGGCGGGGGAGGCGTTCGCGATCGGGCCGGCCTCCTCGAGCGCGGTCACGGTCTCCTTCGCGGCGGCGGAGACGGTCCTGGCGAGGGCGGCGGGACGCGTGACCGCGGGCGCCGCGACGGGAGCGGCCGCGGCGGTCAGGGCGGAGGGGACCGCGAGGGCCTTGGCGGCGGCCGCGGGCGCGAGGACGGCGGGAGCGGGGGCGGCGGCGGGGGCCCCGAGGCTCGCGGTGAGGCCCAGCGCGGAGGGCATTAAGGAAGGAACCGAGAACGAGGCTCCGCCGAGGGCGGAGACGGGGGACATCGCCGGGGCGGCGCTCGTCGCGGTCGCGGCGGGCGCGGTGCGGATGGACTGCGCGGCGGCGTAAGGGGCCAGCCCGGGGCAGGTGGAGACGAGGGAAAGGGAGAGGGCGGCGGCGACGGCTCGGCGAAGAGGGAGTTGGCTCATGCCCCGATATTACGAAAGCGCGCGCCGGGCATGAAGGGTCCTTGGTCCCTTTATTATCGGGACAATGGGCCTAGCCGCGAAATGGTAGATTTTTTCGCATGAAGCTCCCGCGCGGCCGGCTCCTCGACGTCTCGGTCGCGGCGGTGCTCCTCCTGGCGGTCCTCGCGGCGTTCTGGCCCATCCTCGGGCACGGCTTCGTCTTCGACGACTTCGCGCTGATCGTCGAGAACGCCGGCATCCGCGGCCTCGACGCCGCGCGCCTGCGCTGGATGTTCCTCTCCACCCACCTGACCACCTACATGCCGCTGGGCTGGGCGGCGTTCGCCTCGGTGTTCTCCCTCGCCGGGCTCGACCCGGCGGCCTTTCACGCGGCGAACATCGCCGCGCACTGGCTCGCCGGCGTCGCGCTGTTCGCGGCCTCCCGGCGCCTGTTCCGCGCGGCGGGGGACCCGAAGCCGGACGTCCCGGCGTTCGCCGCGGCCCTCTTGTTCTGCGTGCATCCCATCCAGGTCAACACGGTCGCCTGGGCCATCGAGCTCCCGGACATGCTCTCGACCGCGTGCTTCCTGATCGCCGTGACCGTCTATCTGGGCGGGACCGGCCGAGCCCGCCTCGCGGCCGTGTTCGGCCTTTACGCGGTCTCCTTGCTCTTCCGCTGGCGGAGCCTCAGCCTTCCTCTCGTGCTCGTCGCGCTGGATTATTGGCCGCTCGGGCGGCTGCGGGCGAGGCCCGGGGATATGTTCGACCGCGCGCGCGTCGGCGTATGGGCCGAGAAGGTCCCGTTCGTCCTCCTCGCCGTGGCGGCGGCCTCGATCACGCAGCTGGCCAAGAGCCGCGAGCTCTACGAGCCGTCCTTCGCCCCGGTCGCGGCCGCGCGCGCCCTCTGGCTGTATCCCCGGGCCTTGCTGTGGCCTCGGGACTATCTCGCGGTCTACGGCCTTCAGGGCGGCTGGAGCCGGCCGTGGCCGCCCGCCTGGGCCGTCCTCGGCCTGACCGCCGCCGCCGCGGCCGCCCTGTGGCTCCAGCGCCGCCGCCGGCCCGCGCTGCCGCTCGCGGGGGTCTTCTACGCGGCGGCGGTGCTGCCGCCGGCGCTCGGCGCGCAGGACGGGATGGTCTACGTCTACCTGGCCTACGGCTACCTGGGCTGCATCGCCTTCTTCGTGCTCGCCGGGTCCGCGGTCCGCGGCGGCCGCGCGCTGGCCGTCGCCTGCGCGCTGGGGCTGGCCTTGATCGCGGGCTCGAGGCGCGAGGTCCGGCATTGGAGCGGCCCCGTGACCTTCTGGAGCCGCGCGGTCGCCCTCGACCCCGGCTTCGCTCCCGCCCGCGGCCAGCTCCGCGAGGCCCTGCTCAAAGAAGAAGCCGCGCGGTAGGCGACCCGCGCGGCTTTTCTCCCGTCTCGAACGCGCTCTATTAAGGCAGCAGGTCCGTGGTGCAGTTCGTCTGGCTGCAGCTCAGCGTGCCGGCGGGTCCGACGTAGGTCACGGTGTAGGCGCCGTACGGGGCCGGGGCCGCGGGGCTGCGCAGCAAGGTCGCCGAGTACGTGGCGGCGCTCCTGGGCGCCCTTGAGCGTGGAGAAGCAGGACGTCGCCTCGGAGAAGCGGCCCTTCTCGACGACCTTGAAGTACTGGGGAACGGCGATCGCGGCCAGGATGCCGATGATGAGGACGACGACGAGCAGCTCGATGAGGGTGAAGCCCGCCGTGGACCGCTTGATGTTCCGTTTCATTGTTCTCTCCCGGTGCGTCAGATGAAATATTTTAGCAGAAGCGCGCGACATGATACACAAATTCGCGCCGGCTGTTAAGTAAATATTCTCATATGCCGCTGGCGGAATGCATATCCGAGTCTCGCCTCGGCTCCCGGGGAGCGGGGGAGCTTTAAGGCAGGAGGTCCGTGGCGCAGTCGGTCTGGCTGCAGGTCATCACGCCGGACGGCCCGACGAAGGTCACGGTGTAGGCGCCGTACGGGGCCGGCGCCGCGGGGCTGCGCAGCAAGGTCGCCGAGTAGGTCGCGCCGCCGGTCAGGGCCGGGACCGCGAAGTTCTTGCCCGCGGCGCAGGCGGTGTCGAGGGCGGCGAGGGTGCCCGCGTAGGAGTTGTTCTTCAGGTAGTAGCGCTCCTGCGCGCCCTTGAGCGTGGAGAAGCAGGAGGTGGCCTCGGCGAAGCGGCCCTTCTCGACGACCTTGAAGTACTGGGGGACCGCGATCGCGGCCAGGATGCCGATGATGAGGACGACGACGAGCAGCTCGATGAGCGTGAAGCCGGAGCGGGCGCGTTTTCCAAGGTGGATGTCCATCCTCATAGCTCCCCCTAGACGACATATCCTACAAGCCGGAGTCTAACACAATTTCGACGCGAAACCGCAAAAAAAACCCCCGGAGCGGCGCGAGCCGCCCCGGGGGGGTTTTCTCGACCGGGCCGTTAGGGCAGCAGGTCCGTGGTGCAGTTCGTCTGGCTGCAGCTCAGCGTGCCGGCGGGTCCGACGTAGGTCACGGTGTAGGCGCCGTACGGGGCCGGGGCCGCGGGGCTGCGCAGCAAGGTCGCCGAGTACGTCGCGCCGCCGGTCAGGGCCGGGGCCGCGAAGGCCTTGCGCGCTCCTGGGCGCCCTTGAGCGTGGAGAAGCAGGACGTCGCCTCGGAGAAGCGGCCCTTCTCGACGACCTTGAAGTACTGGGGAACGGCGATCGCGGCCAGGATGCCGATGATGAGGACGACGACGAGCAGCTCGATGAGCGTGAAGCCGGCCTGGGGCCGCTTCAGCGCGCGCCACGTTTTGAGTTTCATTCTTTTCTCCCGCGGAAAACGACCGAACCGCTGTCCCGAGAGTAGCAGTTCGCCCGGCGGGGCGCCTGTGCGAATTGTGGTTGAAATGTGAATTCGCTATGATGGCGCATGCCCCGCGTCTTGGTCATCGAGGATGACCCCAAGATCGTCGAAGCCATCGAGAAGACCTTCTCCATGGCCTCCGGCTTCACCACGCGCTGGGTCTCCGAGCCGGGGAAGGCCCTGGGCGAGGCCATCGACTCCAAGCCCGACCTGATCCTGCTCGACGTTCGCCTGCCGGGAGGCGACGGGCGCGTGGTGCTCAAGTCCTTGAAGTCCAACGCCGCGACGAGTTCGATCCCCGTCATCATGCTGACCGGCATGTCGAGCGAGGGCGACAAGGTCCTGGCCCTGAACCTCGGCGCCGACGACTACGTCGTCAAGCCGTTCGGCGCGATGGAGCTCCTCGCCCGCGTCCAGGCGGTGCTCCGGCGCGCGGGTCCGGGACCCGTCTCCGGCCGCTCGGCGGCGGCCGGCGGCCTGCGCATGGACGCCGAGTCCCGCCTCGCCGAGATCGACGGCAAGCCGCTCAAGCTCCAGGCCCGCGAGTTCGAGGTGCTTTTCCTCCTTCTCTGCCACGCGGGCAAGGTTCTCTCGCGCCAGTTCCTCATCGAGAACACCTCCGCGTACGGTGAGGCCGTCGAGACCCGCAGCCTCGACACGCACATCAAGAACCTGCGCAAGAAGCTCGGCAAGCGGGAGTCGCTCCTTCAAACCGTCCCCAAAGTCGGCTATCGCCTTGCGCCCTGAACGCCGGGCCGTCTACTTCGCCTTCCAGGGTCTCCTGATGTCGGTCGTCCTCCTGCTCTTCCTTTATCAGGGGCCCGGGCACGAGGGCTGGGTGTCCCGGCTGTTCGTCCTGCTCGCCTATCTCGCGTCCTCGATGACCTTGATCCGCGTCGTCCCGGACTCGACGCTCGCGCGCGGCTGGTTCCAGGCCGGTCTTTTCCTCTCGGACGCCGTGCTCGCGACCGTGATCCTGAGGTGGATCCAGCCGCGCACGGAGCTGTTCCTCATCTACACCTTGATCGTCTTCGGCTCGGCGCTGACGCGGAGCGCGCGCCAAAGCCTCGTCGTGGCGGCGGTGACCATCGCCCTGTACTTCATCCACTGGTGGCAGCCCGGCGCCTGGGTCCCCCAAAGCCCCGTGTTCTGGCTGCGGGCCCTCTTCCTGGTGGTCTCCGCGGCGGTCCTGGCCATCCTCGCCCGCGACTCCCAGGTGGCGCAGGAGGAGGACAAGCGGCGCTACGACGAGCGCCTGATCCAAGTCGAGCGCCTGGCGACGCTCGGGCGCGTCGCCGCCGAGGTCGCGCACCGCATCAAGGGGCCGCTGACCACCATCGCCGTCAACGCCGAGGTGGCCGCGCACCGCCACGGGGACGACCCGAAGACGCTCAAGGAGCTGGCCCAGATCGCCGAGGAGGTCCAGCGCTGCAAGGAGATCCTCAAGAACCTGCTCGACCTCGGGCGCATCGAGGAGATGGACATCGAGTCCCTCGACCTGCGCGTGCCCGTGGAGCGGGCCCTGAAGTTGATCGGTCCTCAGGCCGCCGACCGCCGGCTCAAGCTCGAGACCTCGGGGCTCGAGCGGCCGATGAAGACGCGGGGCGACGAGTCGCTCGTCCAGGAGGCGCTGCACGCGCTCCTGCAGAACGCCGTCGAAGCCTCCTCGCGCAACGGGCGCGTCCGGGTATCGGCCCGGACCCTCGGCGGCCGCCACCGGCTGAGCGTCGAAGACGACGGCGCGGGCGTGGAGCGCGGCGACCTCGAGAAGATCTTCCAGCCCTTCTTCACGACGAAGAAGGACGGGTCCGGCCTCGGCCTGTCGGCCGCGCTGCGCATCGCGCAGAAGCACGGCGGCACGGTCGAGGTCGACAGCGCCGGCGCCGGCCGCGGCGCGACCTTCACGTTGGTCCTTCCCGCCGCCTAAAACGGGATTTTCACCACAAAGACACAAAGAACGGCAACGGGAAGAATGGTAACGGCATAGGCGTTGCCGTTAACTCTTTATCCGTTGCCGTTCTTTGTGTCTTTGTGGTGAATCGCCGTCGCCGTTATCGGCCGACGGGGGACCAGTGGGGCGTGACGCTGGAGCCCGGCACGTCGGCCATCAGACGGGGCGCGGAGCCGTCGGCGTCCATCACCCAGACCTGCGCGCGCTTGCCCCGCGTCGAGGAGAACGCCAGGAAGCGGCCGTCTGGCGACCAGGCCGGGTCCTCGTTGGAGCCCTCCCCGTGAGTGAGCTGGCGCAGCTGCCCGCCGGTGATGTCCACGAGGAAGATGTCCATCTTGTCCTTGTTGTGGGCGCGGCCCGCGAAGGCGATCCACTCGCCCGTCGGGGACCAGGCCGGGGCGTCGCACCAGTTGAGGCTCGTCAGGCGCGTGACTTTCTTCGTCGGGATGTCGAGGACGTGTATCTGAGGGTTGCCGGAGCGGTCGGAGATGAACGCCACCTGCCGCGCGTCGGGGGAGAAGGTCGGCGTGCTGTCGGCGCCGAAGTGCGAGGTCAGCCGTTCGGCCGCCCCGCCCGCGACCTCCTTTAAATAGAGGTTGGGGCTCTTGCCTTTCGACAGCGTCATCAGGATCTTCGTCCCGTCGGGCGAGAACCCGCCGGCGATGTTGAGGCCCTGCTCGCTGGAGAAGACCTTAGAGTGGCCGGTCTCGAGGTCGAGGAACCAGAGGTCCGGGTTGCCGTCCTTGTAGCTGGTGTAGGCCAGGCGGCGCCCGTCGGGGGAGAAGCGCGGCAGCAGCGAGATCGAGCGGTTGTCGGTCAGGCGCTTGACCGAGTCGCCGTCGTAGTCCATGACCCAGATCTCCTTGTGGCCGGACTTGTTGTTGGCGAAGGCGATGCGCGTGCGCGCGATCCCGTCGCGCCCCGTCGCGGCCTTGACGATGTCGTCGGCGATGCGGTGGGCCAGCGCGCGCATCCAGGCCGCGTCCTGGCGGTAGTAGCGCTCGAACACCGTCTCGCCGCCCTCGGCGTTGGCGAGCTTCACGCGGACGGAGACCTTGTCGGCGCTCTTCGACGCCTTGGCGGTCAGGCGCCAGGTCGCGCCTTTCACGGGCTCCGCGGCGACGTCCTCGTCGGTCACCTCGAAGCGGCGGGAGAGCATCAGGTCCTGGCGCACGACCTCGCGCAGCTCCTTGGCGAGCAGCGCGTCGGCGGCGACCTTGGGGTCCTCGGCCTCGAACGGGGGCAGGGCCAGCCCGGGGTTCGGCTGGCCGGCCGTGCCCGTCAGGGCGAGCTTGACCTCGGTCTGGGCCGAGGCGGAGGCGGCGAGCAGCAGGACGGCGAGCAGCGCGCGGGAGGTCATTTCTTGGGCTTGGCCAGGCGCTTGAGCACGGCGGCGGCTTCCTTGGCCTCGGGACTCTTCGGGAAGTCGGCCTGCACGCTCTCGAGATAGGCGCGGGCCTCGTCGCCGGCCTTCTTCAGGTTGATCAAAGACAGCGCGTAGTGCAGGCGCGCTCCCGGGGTCTGGCCGCTCTTCGGGTATTTATCCAGGACGATGGCGAACTGGCGTCCGGCCTTTTCCCACTGCTTAAGGCCGTAGTAGGCCAGGCCCAGGTCGTAGGTCGCGACGTCGAGGAGCTCGCCCTTCGGGAAATCGCGCAGGTACGCCTCGAAGCCCTTCGCGGCCTGCCCGTAGTCCTTGGCCTGGAGGCGCTTCTCGGCGGTGTAGAACACGTCGGTCGCGCCGCTCTCCCGCTTGGCCTCGGCGAGCGCCGCCTTCTGGTCCTCGAGCCCCTTGGTCTGCGCTTGGGTGATGGTCTGGCCGAGCGCGGCCACCTTGCCCGAGAGCTGCGCGCCGAGGTCGTCGAGCTTGACCGAGAGCTTGCTCATGTCGCCCTGCGACGCCTTCACGGTCTCGGTGTAGGCGGTCAGCTCCTCGCGCAGCTGCTTGATCGAGACGGACAGGTCGGCCTGGTTGGCCTGCAGGGAGCCGACGGTCTTCTTGAGCTCCTCGACCTGCTCCTTGAGCTCGTCGGACTGCTGGGAGAGGTCGAGCACGTCCTTCTGCGTGGCGATGCAGGAGGACAGCATCAGCGCGGCCGCCGCGAGGACGGCGGAACGGCCCGCGTTCACTGCGCCGACGCGCCGGCCTTGGCGCGCACGCCGGTGACGGCGCGGCGGTTCTTCGACCAGCACTCCTCGGTCTGCTCGGAGCATTCGCCCTGCTCCTTGCCGAAGGAGATCGTCGCGATCTTGCGGCCGTCGACGCCGAGGCGGATGTAGTAGTCCCGGACCTCCTTGGCGCGCTTCTGGCCGAGGGCCAGGTTATAGGCCACGGTGCCGCGGTCGTCGCAGTGCCCGGCGACGAGGAACTCGGTCCCCTTGCGCTCCTTCATGACGGCGGCGTTGGCCTTGAGGATGTCGAGCGTCTCTCCCGAGAGCTGGGCGCTGTCGTAGTCGAAGCGGACGGTCTTGATGTCCGCGTCGGCCTCGAAGCCGGAGCCGCGCAGGCTGGCCTCGACGACCTCGGCGCCCGGCGGAAGAGGGGCGGCCTCGGTGCTTTCGCCGGCGGCGGCGGCGCCGGCCTTCCCGTTCTTGCCCGCGGCCGTCTTCTTGGCGGGGGAGGTGCACGCGGCGAGGAAGGCCGCGGCGAGCGCGAAAGAGAGTAGTTTCTTCATGGGCCTATCATACAACAAACGAAATGGGGCTCGCTCAGGACGCGGTCGAGGCGGTCTTCTTGAGCACCTCGCCCTTGGGGCCGATGTCGTAGTAGATGGGCAGGCAGGTGCCGATGTTGACCTGCATGATCTGCTCGGGCGTCAGCTTCTCGAGCTCCATCAGGATGGCGCGCAGGGAGTTCCCGTGCGCCGAGACCAGGACGTTCTTGCCGGCCTTCACCTCGGGGAGGATGTGGGCGTCGAAGTAGGGCAAGGTCCGCGCGGCCGTGTCCTTGAGGCTCTCGCCGTTCGGCGGCTGCACGTCGAACGACCGCCGCCAGATGTGGACCTGCGCGTCGCCGTACTTCTTCGCCGTCTCGGCCTTGTCGAGGCCCTGGAGGTCGCCGTAATGCCGCTCGTTGAGCGCCTTGTCCTTCTTGACCGGGAGGTCCTGCTGGCCGATCTCCTCCAAGATGATGCCCAAGGTCTGCTGGGCGCGCTTGAGCTCCGAGGTGAAGGCGACGTCGAACTTGATGCCCTTGAGCTCCTGGCCGGCGCGGCGCGCCTCGTTCTCCCCGAGCGCGGTGATCGGAACGTCCACCCAGCCGGTGAAGCGGTTCTCCAGGTTCCACTGAGACTGTCCGTGGCGGACGAGAACGAGTTTGCCCATGTCAGGCCTCCTTAGGTCCCGCGAGCATCTCGCGGATCGTGCGGCGGAATTCCTCGAGCCTGACCGGCTTCGGCAGGAAGCGGGCCCCGGCGGAGTCCGACACCTCGCTCATGATGTGCTCGGGGTCGGCCTCACCGCTCATGAAGAGGATCGGGGTGCTCTTCGTGGCGTTGTTGCGGCGGAAGGACTCGAAAAGGTGGGAGCCTGTGTTGCCCGGCATGTGGTAGTCGAGGATGATCAGGTCGGGCTTGACCTTGCGGGCCATCTGCATGCCCTCGACGGGCTCCCCGGCGGAGGAGACCTCGTGGCCCTCGTGCTTGAGGATCTCGGTCAGGATGGAGACGATCTCGAAGTCGTCGTCGATGATGAGGACCCGGGCCATGGACCTCATGATAGCGGATTTTCGGGGCGCAGACGAGTCTTGACGCCGGCCGTTCCGGGGCTACACTAAGGAAGTGACACGCGCGGGCCGAGCCGGCGCCCTCATGGCCGTGGTCTGTCTCGCCGCCGGGTGCGGCCGGACGAAGGCGGTGATCGTCTCCGAGGAGCGGGGCGGCTTGTCGGAGCCCCCCGTGGCGCTCGTCGGACGCAAGTCGCCGCTGCCGCCCGTCGAGGGCCGTGACCCTCCCGTCGAGCCCGTCGCCGTCCCCCGCGCCCCCGCCGCGGACGCGTCCCGCGACAAGATGAAGGCGGCGCCGCCCCCGCCGCGCGCGCCCGAATCACCGGCCGGGCCCGCCGGCGGCGAGGCCCTGGGCCAGGAGGCGTCCGCCGGGCGGCCGCCCGGCCCGGCCGGGCCGCGCCCGGGCGCGGGCGGCGTCCAGGGCGAGCCCGAGGTCCGGCGGCCCGACGAGCTCACGCCCCTGCCGACGGAGCGGCCTCAGCGCTACGCCTCGCCCGCTCCGCTCAAGAAGGTGCTGACGCCGCTGCGCATCGGCGACCAGCCTCTGGGCGACGCCGCGGCCGCCGACGCGGACTCCGAGATCGACGTCTCGGCCGAGCCGGCGGCGTTCCCGCCGCAGCGGACCGCGGCGCTCGACGACGCGGTGCCGGACAGCGTCGTGGTCGACCCGGAGGAACTGGGCTCCTACCACGTCCAGGTCTCCTCGAGCCCCTCGTTCGGCGGGATCCTTTTCGACAAGGAGTACCCGTTCATGGCCGACATCGACCTGCGCAAGGACCTGCTGACGATGGAGGTCAAGTCCGGCCGCTACTGGCTCCGCTACGGGCTGGTGGACCTGCTCGGCTTCCATCACCCGTTCTCGAAGCCCCGGCGCATCCTGCTGAGCCCGGCGGCGCGCTAGCCCGGCTATCCTTCGAGCTTCGGGTACGGACGCGGCGAAGGCCAGGTCACGAGCGCGGCGAGGAGCAGGCAGGCGACCCCGAACAGATCGAACCACTCCTCCCCGGAGGGGCTGTTCCAGTCGGGCTTCCAGCGGCAGTAGTCCAGCGTGATGGGGCCGGTCTTGAACCGCGAGACGGTGAGCGCCGTGTCGGTGAAGGTCTTGCCGCCGGCCGAATAGGTGAACGTGATCCAGGGGCCGTTGATCCCGGGGCCCCAGCTCGTCCGGTATCGCTGGAGGTCGAAGTTCACCACCTGCGCGGTCGTCTGCTCCCTCCACAGCAGGATCGAGAGCGCTTTGAACGCGGTGAAGGCGGCGAGGAAGAGCAGGAAAAAGGGGAGGAGCTTCCGGCGAAAGTCGCGCATGCGCGCATTATAGACTTTATCGCGGCGTCAGACGCGGCGCGAGCCGCGGCCTTCGGCGGAGTAGGCGCGGGCGAGGTCGGTGCCGCGGCGGCGGACGCCGGACTTGCCGGCCTTCATCTTGTACATCGCGGAGTCGGCCGCGCGGACGAACTCGGAGGCGTCGCCCGAGGGGGGGAGCTGGGCCACGCCCCAGCTCGCGGTGACGCCCTCCTTGGCCAGCGGCTCCGCGGTCTTGACGATGCGGCGCGCGACGCGCGCGCCCTTGAGGGCGGTCGTGCCCGGGAGGAGGAGGACGAACTCGTCGCCGCCGTAGCGGAAGCAGAGGTCCACCTCGCGGCGCACGCTCTCCGTCACGGCGCCCGCGAAGGCCTGGAGGATGCGGTCGCCCTCGAGGTGGCCGCGCTTGTCGTTGACCTGCTTGAAGCCGTCGAGGTCGAAGACGACCATCGCGAGCGGGTCTCCCTGGCGGCGGGAGCGGGCGGCCTCCTCGCGCAGGCGGTCGTGGAAGTGGCGCTGGTTGTAGAGCCCGGTCAGGTCGTCGGTGCGGGTCATCTCGCGCAGCCGGCGCTCGAGCTCGACGCGGTCGCTGATGTCCTTGGCGATGCCGAGCGTGCCGATCACCCGGCCGCGGGCGTCCTTCAGGAAGGAGAGGGACATGCTGACGTGGAGGATCCGGTCGCCCGAGGCCTTCACGCGCATCTCGTGGTTGTGCAGGCGCCCGTCGGGGCTGGCGCGCAGGAGCTTCATGAGGTTCTCCGCGCCGGCGCGGCCGTCGGTGTAGAAGTCGTGGGCGGGGCGGCCCGCGGCCTGCTCCGCGGTGAGGCCGAGCATCGCCTCGGCGCCCGGCGAGAAGTAGATGATCCGGCCGGTGATGTCCGTCGTGCAGATGAGGTCGCCGGAGGAGGCCACGATGGCCTCGAAGTACTCCTTGACGCGGATGAAGTCGGTCGAGAGCGCGATCAGCGGCCCGCGGGTCCGCTGGTGATTGGGAGGCATATCGCTAATTTAGCCGGATTACCGGACCGTCGACAGGGGCGTAGGTCCCGACGGGCGGGGGGTCAAAGGGCCCAGGCATAATAACAACAGTTACCAATAAAAAAGGCCCGCCGTCTAGGGGGTCTTCTTGCGGCGCTCGAGGGCGGCGAAGGTGCGCTCGATCTTGGCCTTGAGCGCGTCGATCTCGACGGGCTTGACCAGGTAGTCCACCGCGCCGAACAGGAGGGCGTCGTTGAGGGTGCCGGCGTCGGCGAGGCCCGAGACAACGATGATCGGTATGTCCGAGGTCTTGGCGTCGGCGCGCAGCTCGCGCGTGAAGCTGATGCCGTCCTGGTCGGGCATCATGATGTCCATGAGGATGAGGTCGGGGCGGCGCTTGGTCAGGGCCTCGCGGGCCTTGGCCGCGCTGGGCGCGCACTCCACGTCGAAGCCGCCGAGGCGCAGGGCCTGGTCGTAGAACTCGCAGATGGAGGCGTCGTCGTCGACGGCGAGGACGCGCTTCTTAGCGTTTGTCATGATCGCGTCCAGTATAGCCGCCTTCCGCCCAGCTGTCCAGGCTCAGGCGCGAGGGACCGGCGCTCCACGCGAGCCAGCACAGGCCGGCCAGCGCCGTGTCGAAGATCAAGCCTTGGGTCAAGGTCAGGTGGACCCCGTCGCCGAAGCAGCCGCAGTTGGGGAGCTCGATGCCTTTCGCCTTCACCGTCAGGAGCGCGAACAGGAAGGCCGCGAACAGGGCGCCGGCGGCGGCGGCGGCGGCGCGGAGCCTCAGGCCGAGGATCAGGGACCAGCCGACGACGATCTCGACCCAGGGCAGGAAGGTCGCGGCGGTGAGGACCATGTCCCGGGGGAGCACGTCGTAGGAGCCGATCACGACCGCGAACTCCTCGGCCGGGCCGGCCGCCTTGGCGGCGCCGGCGTAGACGAGGACCGCGCCGACGATCACGCGCGCGGCGAGGCCCAGGGCGGGGGGGATATTCACGCTCATTTCTTCAGCTCCTTCTCGACCCAGGGCGTCCCCATCTCGGCGAGCTGCCGCGCGCCGACGAACCGCTTGCCGTTGATGAAGAAGGTCGGCGTCGAGCCGACCCAGGCGTTGTCGCCGTCCTTGGCGTCCGCGCTCACGGCGGCGTCGACCGAGGGATCCCGGCGGCAGGCGCTCCAGGCGGCCAGGTCGAGCTTCGCGTTCTTCGCGTAGGCGGCCATGCGCTCCTCGAACTTCTCGGCCGGCCATTCCGACTGGCGGTCGTACAGGTCGTGGTGGAACTCCCAGAACTTGCCCTGCCGGCCGGCGCACTCGGAGGCGATCGCCGCGGGGCGGGCGAACTTGTGCATGCGCTCGAGCGGGAAATGCTTGAAGACGAGGCGGACCTTGCCGTCGTAGAGCTTCAGGAGGCCGCGCATCGGCGGCTCGGCGACGCGGCAGGCCGGGCACTCGAAGTCGGAGAACTCGACGATGGTCACCTTCGCGCCGGCGGGGCCGAGGGTGCGGTAGTCGGGCGCGGCGGGCGAGTAGGGCTTGACGCGCCCGCGCGCGACGAAGAAGGAGCCCGCGCTGGCGGCGAGCACGAGCGCGGCGGCGGCGATCCGGCGGGTCAATCGGTCCATGGCTGGAGGCATCATAGGAAATTAAAAGCCCCCTTCGCCGCGAGGGCGAAGGGGGCTTTCTCGGAACGGACGATCAGCGGACGAGCTTGTCGGCCGTGGGCAAGCCGGCGCCCTGGCCGATGTCCGGCACTCCCGGAAGCTTGACCGACGCGGCCGCCAGGGCCGCGCGCGCCTGCTCCGGCGTCGCTCCCTTGTGGGTCGCGACGTACAGCGCCGTCAGGCCGGCCACGTGCGGCGTGGCCATCGAGGTGCCCGACAGCGTGTCGTAGTCCCCGCCCATGTACGTGGACTTGACGTTGACGCCGGGGGCGATGACCGCGACCGATGGGCCGCGGCTCGAGAACGAGGCGAGCTTGTCCTTCGAGTCCGAGGCCGCGACCGCGATCGCGCCCGGATACGCGGCGGGATAACCCACCGAGCCCCCGGAGTTGCCGGCCGCCGCGATCAGGATCACGCCGCCCTTGCGCATCGCCTCGACGGCGTCGGCGAGGGCCTGGTTGCCCGAGTTCGCCCCGAGACTCATGTTGGCGACCTCCATCTTGTTCTCGACGGCCCACAGCATGCCGGCGATGACGTCGTCGAAGGTCCCGGAGCCGTTCTCATCGAGGACCTTCACGCCGTACAGGTCGACCTGCGGCGCCACGCCGACGACGCCCGCCGAGTCGTCCTTCGCGGCGATCGTGCCGGAGACGTGCGAGCCGTGGCCGTTGTCGTCGTTGAAGGTCGCCGCGGTCGAGATCGCGTTCCAGCCGCCCTTGAGGATGCCCGAGAGCTCCGGGTGCGTCATGTCGACGCCGGTGTCGATGACGACCACCTTGACGCCCTTGCCCCGGGTCGTGCCCCAGGCGGCGGGCGCCTTGACGCGGGCGATGCCCCACGGCGTCTCCTGCGCGCCGGGAGCGGTCGGCGCCGGCTCCTCGGCCTGCTGCTTCACGGCCTTGAGCCCCTCGATGCCCTTGAGGATGCCGGCCGCGCTCGGGACGGCGAAGTCGACGCCGCGGGCGTCGGCCATCTTGAGCCAGTCGATCCTCGGGTCCAAGTCCACGCGCTTGACCTCCGCCAGCGCGCGCAGCTTGCTCTCCGCGATGCTCACCTGCGTCGGGTGCTCGATGACGACGGCGTTGATCAGCCGCAGCTCGCGCACGACCGTGCCGCCGGCGGCCTTGGCCAGCGCCACGCGCTGAGCCGGGCTCGTGCCCGGCTGGAAGACGACGATGCGGCGCTCGCCCGCGAACGCGGATGAGGAAAGACCCAGGAGCGACAGGACCAGGAGTCCCGCCAGTTTGAAGCCTCGAACCATATACACCTCCGTAACGTTCTCGCCGCGACCCCTCGCGGCGCCCGACCAAAAACCATATAACATATTTCTAGGCCGCAAGTCCTATATTGATATAGGTCTTTAGGGTAACCTTATCCACAGGGTGGATATCCTGTGGATAAGTCCCGGGGGCTCGTCGGGGGAGGCCCGCCTCGAGGCCGCGCCCGGCCGAGCTATGACGCCTCTTCAGCGCGTCTCTTCGAGCTTGCGGCGCGCGAGCGCGAAGCCCGGGTCCAGGCGGACGGCCTCGGTGTAAGCGTCGGCCGCCTCCCGCCCGCGCCCCAGGGCCGCCAGCGCGTTGCCGTGGTTGTAGAACGCGATCGGCCACGTCGGCGCGAGCTCCGTCGCCCGGCGCAGGGCCGCCTCGGCCCGCCCGTGCTCCCCGGCCCCGGACAGCGCCACGCCCAGGTTGTTCAGGATCTTGTAGTCGGAGAAGTCGAGGCGGGCGGCCTGCTCGAGCCGCTTCAGGGCCTCGCCCCGGCGTCCGAGACCGGTCAGCGCGGAGGCGAGATTGAGATGCGCGGCCGCGACGCCGGGGTCGGCGGCGACGGAAGCCCGGAGCAGCCTTTCGGCCTCGGCGTAGTCCTTGCGTCCCACCGCGTCGGCGCCGAGGTTGTTGAGCTGGACGGCCAAGGTCGGGTCGAGCGCGACGGCGGCCCGCTCCTCGCGGAGCGCCTGGTCGACGAGGTTCGCGCGCCGGTAGTAGGCGGAGAGGTTCACGCGCGCCATGACCGAGGCCGGGTCGACGGCCAGCGCGCGGCGCCACAGCGCCTCGGTGGAGCTCCAATAAGAGGAAGCGCGCGCGGTCAGCCCCGCGCAGGCCAGGAGCGCGGCGGCCGCGGCCGCCGTGGCCGGGGCGCGCAGCGCGGCGCGCCGCCGCGCGGCCCATAGGCC